>CAYTIV010000332.1:0-1500 GCA_964437895.1 uncultured Methylotenera sp. | reverse complement strand
AATCCTCCAGCGTGACAAATTTATACAGGGCAGCGGTGAGGTATTGACTCATAGAAAAACAGGGGACTGATTGCAAAAGCGGGATTCTACCACTGTAACCCACTGATGCAAAAAGAAAAACGGGCTGATGGCCCGTTTTTTACATATACCGCAAAGTGTGAGATCAGGCCTGAATCAGCAGAATCTCAGCCTTGCCCAACCCGCCCATATCACCCATCCAGCGCTGCACTCGCTGACTGCTGAGTTGCGCAAAGCGGCTATCCAGTCGTTGAAAAGACTTATACAGGATATTGAGGAAAGGTAACTTGTGTAGGCCGCAGTCGATCCAGGTCGCGGGCAAGTGAGGCGCCTGCGCCAGCAACAGCGTGCCTCGCTTCATGCCATAAGCCACATGGGCGCCAGTCTGTCCGAGCACACCCAGCGTGCCAGCCATCATATCCGAGGCACAATAGTCGCCAGCATTCCCTTCAATCAGCAGCAAGCCTCTGCGCATGCGGTCGCCCGCACGGGCACCCGCGCTGCCTTTGCAGATCAGGACGCCCTGCTGCATCTGTGCGCCCAGAAAATCGCCCGCATCCCCCGCCACCACCAGTTGACCACACGTCATACCAAAGCCGATATAGTCATGCGCATGCGTGGTGTTGAGCAGTGTCATCTGCACCTCGGTCACCGCCGTATCTACACTAATATCAAAAGCGTCTGCCACGGTCAGGTTGGTGGCGAGTGGCAAGGCCGCGATCTCTGCGACAGAGCGCCCCTGCAAGGCTTCTGGGGTTAGGCGGCGGCAGTCAATCTGACGTGTCACCGGCTTGGCTGTTAAGATAATATGTGTCATGCGACCTCCCCGCTCAAAATCGGACGCAGTTTAAAATGATGCTGGCCTAGTTTTCCACCATAGTTACCGGCAGAAATACGCAAAATGCCGTTGTCCTTGCCCAGACTACAGGCGGCTTCAATACCGGCCTTCATCGAAACAGCGATATCATCAAAGGTCAGGCCATTCACCACGATCTCCATCACACTCTCAACACGTGCATCTAGCTCGCTCTTGACCACACCTTTGAGGGTAGGACAGAACGCATCATTGGTGCTGGCAAACATTTTGGGGTATTTGCTACCGACCTTGGAGCCGGAGCGTACGACGCCGCCAGGAAACGGCATGATGACATTGGGCAGCTTGCGCATGGCGTCAATCGCCGCCTCACAGGCTGTTAGCACCTGTGCCTGGCTGGCCCCCAGTACCAGAAAGTTACCGCCGCCGATGGCACGTACCATACCCGTCGTTTCCTCGGTCAGAAATTCACCATCCATGACTGGGATCCGCCAGTAGCGCTTGAGCTTGCCTTGGGCATCGGGAATCTGCTTGTAAATCTGATAGCCATCGCCAAAAAATCGTAAATGCTTGCCGAGGCTAATCATGTCTTCAGACTCGATGCCAGCAAATGCCGCGGCAGTCGGACAGGTTAATATGCATTGCCCCATGCGCGTCTCTAGCTGCTG
>CAYTIV010000331.1:0-1502 GCA_964437895.1 uncultured Methylotenera sp. | reverse complement strand
TTGGCGACGATGTCGTGGCTTTTCTGGCCTTTGATGTGGGCAACAAAGCCCACGCCACAGCTATCTTTCTCGTGGCGTCTGTCATATAAACCCTGGGATTGTGGCGCCAAACCGAATTGGTCGTCCAGAGCGGTGGTCGTATCTTGAGAAGCACTCATCACGTTGTTGTCAGACTGCATGTCCATTGCCAGATTCTTCACTTACAAAACATTTGGAGGAACCTTCAATGATACCGTTAAAGTTTAGCAATTTCAATTGTTTAGCCTGCGTTAAATAACGGATAAAACTTTTTTTCATTTTATATGAGAATGATTTTTATTTACAGCAAAGAAAGAGCGTTCGAGCAGCTTGGCGACGGTTTTGCCTGTGTAAATGCGCTGTGGCCGTGCTTAGGGTAAGCGCCTATTGGCGGTGCGCGCTTAAGGGAGCGTAGTTGATATGTGCTTGGCAGCAGCAGGTGGCGAGGCTTACCTTCGCCCCCTCAAGTGGAGGCGAAGGTGTGTGCACATTAAAGGCTGGCAAAGGCCTTTGCCGCTGCCTGAATGGTTTGCTCGATATCCGCGTCAGTATGCGCTGCGGAAACAAAGCCAGCTTCAAAGGCTGAGGGGCCAAGGTAGATGCCACTGTCCAGCATGCTGTGGAAAAAGTGGTTAAAGGCATTTTTATCCGCCTGCATCATTTCGGCGTAGCTCGTAGGTACGTTGGCACTGAAATAAAGGCCAAACATACCGCCTACGCTTTGTGCGCTGAAGGTGACACCCGCTTGCTGTGCGGCTTGTGTAAGGCCTGCCATCAGCTTGGTGGTTTGCGCGGTCAGGCGGTCGTAAAAGCCAGGGGCCTGAATGAGTTTTAGTGTGGTGAGGCCCGCCGTGACAGCGACTGGGTTGCCGGACAGCGTGCCCGCCTGATACACGGGGCCGAGTGGCGCGAGCACACTCATGATGTCTTTGCGGCCACCAAACGCGCCGACAGGCAAGCCGCCGCCGATCACCTTGCCCAGCGTGGTCATGTCCGGCGTGATGCCATAGAGGGCTTGTGCGCCGCCTAGCGCGACACGGAACCCTGTCATCACTTCATCAAAAATGAGGACTGTGCCATGCTGCGTACACAGTGCGCGTAGGGTTTGTAAAAACTCCTGATGCGGCACGATGAGGTTCATGTTGCCGACGACGGGTTCCAGAATGACGCAGGCGATTTCGTCCCCCATGCTGGCAAACGTGTCTTTCAGCATTTGCGTGTTGTTGTAGTCCAGTGTCAGCGTGTGGGCGGCGACTTCTGGCGGGACGCCGGCCGAGCTGGGCTCGCCGAATGTCAGCAGGCCGGAGCCCGCTTTCACCAGTAGGGCGTCAGCATGGCCATGGTAACATCCTTCAAATTTGATGATTTTATTGCGCTTGGTGAATCCACGCGCAACACGGATGGCGCTCATGGTGGCTTCGGTGCCGCTGCTGACCAAGCGTACCTGCTCCATGCTGGGCACCAGCGCGTTGATCAGCTCAGCC
>CAYTIV010000330.1:0-1506 GCA_964437895.1 uncultured Methylotenera sp. | reverse complement strand
TTGAAGATGAAATGGTAAATCTAACTGATCCTGAACTAGAAGTATCAGATGAGTTTTATGAATCCTACCAAGAAATTGAAAACAACTTCCGAGTAATTCAAGAAGCGTTGTTCCATATGTATCTTGAATCTCAGCTAAATGCTCAGCAAGAGATTACAGGAATTCCGGAAGAAGAAGATGAACTCATGCTCCAACCAGTCCATGACTCAAATAAACTACACTAAAAATGACAAAACACCTAGTTCTACCTGATTGTCAAGTAAAACCGGGAGTTCCATTAGATCACCTTACTTGGGCTGGTCGCTATGCGGCCTCCAAGAAACCTGATGTAGTTATTTGCATCGGAGACTTTGCCGATATGTCTTCCTTATCTTCTTACGATGTTGGTAAGAAATCCTTTGAAGGAAGAAGTTACAAAGCTGATATTGAAGCCGCTGCGGAAGGAATGAGGATGTTTCTTGATCCCATTCGAGAACTTCAAGCCCAGCAACGACGTAACAAAGAGAAGATTTATCGGCCTCGTCTAGTGATGACTCTTGGTAATCATGAATGCTATGATCTAGAGACAGAAATTTTAACCCGATCTGGATGGAAATTTCCTAAAGAACTTACACTAAATGATTATGTTTATACATTAAATGAAAATGGTGTTGGGGAGTGGCACAAGCCTACTAACATTTTCTTTAAAAAGTTTAAAGGAAAAATGTGGTCACATAATTCTAGAACAATCAGTTTAAGAGTTACTCCAAATCACAGAGTCCTTTATACATATAAAAAAGATTTAACTAGTATTAAAGAATCTCTAGCAAAAGAGGTTCCAAAATCTTGTGATGTGCCAGTTGCTGCTCCAAGCAATAACAGCGGTGTAGCTATGACACTTGCGCAACTACGGTTTAATGCGGTAGCTTTAACTGATAGCCATTATCCTAGTAATTCTTCTGTAATTTTTTATCAGTCAGAAGGCAAGCATTTAAAAATACGAGAAATTATTCAAGATGCTGGTGTAGATTTTATAGAAAAAGTAAGAAATAGAAATATTAAAGAGATTTGTGGAAAAACTTTAAAAAGTTGCAAACCTAGTTATGAATTCTATATAACTAAACCTGAGTGGTGTGTTGATAATAATAAGCGCCTACCTGATTGGGTTTTTGATCTTTCTCCAAATCAATGGGAAACATTTCTAGAAACTTTAGTTTATTGTGATGGTACAATTCCAACAAAATCAGTTAATAGTTTAGTTTTTTATGGTAAAAAACCTCTATGTGAAGATTTACAACGTGCGTGTTTAGTTCATGGATATCGAGCTACGATCACTGAGTATCGAGACAATCAATATAGAGTAAATATCACTAAAGCTACTACGTGTCGAGTTGAAAAGTTTCTTAAGGAAGAAGAAGTAGAAACAGAAGAAACTGTGTGGTGTTTAGAAGTTAAGAATGAAAATTTCTTAACAAGACGGAATAACAAACCAATTATTTGTGGTAATTGTAGGATTTTACGTGCTAT
>CAYTIV010000329.1:0-1514 GCA_964437895.1 uncultured Methylotenera sp. | reverse complement strand
ACCAGTGGTTAATGGATTTTACCGAGCAGTGCATCCGCGCTGCGGCGATTGCCGCCCGCGGCACTGCTGTGCTGAGTTATGCCGGAAAAGAGGTTGACCTGAGCAAGCCGTTTGAACGCTTGACGATTATCGGCGCAATCCAAAAATATGCACCACAGTACACCCTTGAGCAATTGAACGACGAGACTTTCCTGCGTCAGGAACTGCTGAAGTTCGGTGTAAAAGCGTTTGATCACGCTGGCTTGGGCGCCTTGCAACTTGGCTTGTTTGAAGAAACGGCTGAAAGCCAGTTGTGGCAACCCACGTATATTATTGATTACCCGGTGGAAGTGTCTCCGCTGGCACGTGCTTCTGACAAGCAGCCTGAGATTACCGAGCGTTTTGAACTGTTTATTACCGGCCGTGAAATGGCCAATGGTTTCAGTGAGTTAAATGATGCAGAAGATCAGGCAGCGCGTTTCCACGCCCAGATGAAAGCCAAAGAGGCCGGTGACCAAGAGGCCATGTACTACGATGCTGACTTTATCCGTGCCCTCGAATACGGCATGCCGCCAACAGGCGGCTGTGGCATCGGTATAGACCGCCTGGTCATGTTGATCACAGATAGCCCAAGTATCCGCGACGTGATTCTGTTCCCGCACATGCGTGCAGAGCACTAAGCACGCTGTTGCACAAAAAGCCGCCCTTTAGGCGGCTTTTTTATTGCCACTCTAGTCCGCTGTAAGAAAAGTGTAAGGATTGTCATCAAACTGTCATATTGAAAATTCAGAATACGCCCTGTTGATAAAACACTTGAAGATTAACAGGGACAGTGAATGAACATTAAATTATCCAGAATGATTGCAACCGCAGTAATGGGCTGTGGTTTGTTTGGTATGCAAGCGGCTGCTTTTGCAGACAGCACGACTGATTTGATCAATGCCTTGATCGCTAAAGGCGTATTGACAGAAGAAGAAGGGGCCTTGTTGATGAAAGGCCGCACTGGCGAACGTGATGCCGCGGATGCCAAAGCCAAAAAAGAAATCCGTGTGGTGAACAAAGACGGTATCAAGTTTGGGAACGAAGACAAATCAGTGAGCGTGGCTCTGGGTGGCCGTATTCACGCTGACTACAGAAACTTTGATCATAACAACAATGAAAATGCGCAAACTACTTCGGGGCTTAATAATACATCTCAAGAAGCAGATACCTTTGATATTCGCCGCGCACGTTTGGTTGTGAGCGGTCAGTTGTATGATCACTACACTTTCCAGTTATCAGGTGACTTTGCCGGTCAGACTGGCGGTAACCAAGGTGCGACGCTCGATCAGGCTTGGGTGAACCTGAACTACTGGCGACCATTAAAAGTCACAATTGGCCAGTTTAAAGCGCCGATCAGCATGGAACGTAAAATGAGCTCCAACACACTGGACTTTCTGGAGCGCAGCTTGCACGACAGTCTGGGCAGCTACGAAGACCGTGGCTTAATGGTGTGGGGTATTCCTAAAGATGGTTTGACCTATGCTGTGTCTGTC
>CAYTIV010000328.1:0-1515 GCA_964437895.1 uncultured Methylotenera sp. | reverse complement strand
TCATCGTAACCCAGCACGGTACCAATCGGGTTCAGCTCATGAAACACTTCTGGCACCAGCACGGCATAACCATGCCCTGCTAAAAAGCGTGCGGCACGCTCAATTGGGCCGGTTTGCTGAAAAATCTCAGAGTAAAACAAAACCGCAGGCACTTTGCCACCGTGTTTTGGACGGTGTACATAGGTGCGCATCACTCCAGTCGGAGTGTTCAAATCAACGATTTCGCTTGTAATCAGCATGGTAAATCCTTAAACAATCAAAAATATCGGCTATTCTAGCGCTGTTTGCTCGGTATTTCACGGGTAAAGTGCCTCATAAAACACATTTTTTGCCAAGACTATCGTCAGAGGTCTGCATACCATCCGATATCAGGAGATCATTATGCGTGTTTCATGGCTGTTTTTTGGCATGGTCTTGAGCGTAGCCTGGCACAGCTGCCTGGCTGCCGACATTGACCGCGAGCTGGTTTACCGCCTTAAAGCCTCCGTTGTCAAAGTACATGCCATCACACATACCGGCGGGCACGGGGTCGGCAGTGGCGTGGTGGTGGCTGAGGATACCGTGGCCACCAATTGCCACGTGATTGCCAATAGCCAGGGCATCAGCATCTCAAAATTTGGCGATAGCTTCAGCCCGGTCGGGCTGATTGCGGACTGGCGCCACGATGTATGCCTACTCAAATTCAAATACCTGCAACTGCCTGCCGTGAAACTGGCTGCGGCCGCCCACGCGCAGTACGGCGACACCGTATTTTCCATCGGTTTTCCCGGTGGCCCACCCAAACCGCAGACCATCACCGGCAAAGTCCGTGCGCTGTATACCTATGATAATAGCTATATTGTCCGCACGGATGCCGCCTTTATCATGGGCGCTAGCGGCAGCCCGACATTTAATCAGGCAGGAGAACTGGTTTCACTCAGCACCTTCAAGAGCCCGGGTCGCCAGGCCTACTTTTACAGCATCCCGGTAGAGTGGATCAGCGCACTACTGCCCCAACCAGAGTCCGCCACATCGACACCACAAGACACGGCCTTTTGGGATCTCCCTGCCAGCGAGCGCCCTTTGTGGATGCAGGTGGTTCAGCCTTACCAAACCGGAGACTGGCCCGCACTTGAGCAGATTGCCAAAACATGGGTGGCCCAGCAGCCAAACGCTGCAGAAGCACAATTTTATCTCGCCAGCGCCCTGCATGGTCAGGGCCAACTGACCTCCGCACAAGCCGCCTATGAGCGCGCAGTATCCCTGCAACCGGCCCATGTTGATGCCTGGGGCGGGCTGGCACTCCTCGCCCGTCAAACCCAGCAAGTCAGCCTTCAACAGCGCGCCAGTGCACAGGTCGAACGGCGCGATGGTGATGCTTGGCAGACATTACAGGCCAGGCTACAGGATGCGCAGTGACCCCGCCAAGCACGAACGCTCTGATAGAATACGGTTTTTGATGTTTAACTGACGGCACATTTATGACCTCTCGCAACCAGCAACTGTTTGAAAAATCCCAGCAACTGATTCCAGGCG
>CAYTIV010000327.1:0-1519 GCA_964437895.1 uncultured Methylotenera sp. | reverse complement strand
TCGTTCCACTCCGACTTTTTCATCACGATAGGCAAGGTGATGTGATCAGAGTACTTACGCACGATGGTTTTCAGCTTCCAGTCGTTGAGAAACTCATCTTCACCCTCACGCAAATGCAGGATAACATCGGTACCTCGGCTCGCTTTTTCCACCGCTTGAATGGTGAAGTCGCCCTCTCCGGCAGACTCCCATTGCACGCCTTCGGACTCGCCCGCGCGGCGGGTAATCAGGGTGACTTTATCGGCAATGATAAAGCTGGAATAAAAACCGACCCCAAACTGACCAATCAGGTTGGCATCTCGGGCTTGATCACCGGTCAGGTTCTGAAAAAACTCTTTAGTCCCCGACTTGGCGATGGTGCCGATATTGTTAATCACCTCTTCACGACGCATACCAATGCCGTTATCAGAAATGGTCAAGGTGCGCGCCTCTTTATCAAACGCCACCCGGATACGTAGCTCGCTGTCATTTTCATACAGGCTACCATTGGAAATCGCTTCAAACCGCAATTTGTCCGCCGCATCAGAGGCGTTGGAAATCAACTCGCGCAACACGATCTCTTTGTTGCTGTAGAGCGAATGAATCATTAATTGCAGTAATTGCTTGACCTCGGCTTGAAAGCCCATGGTCTGCTTAGATTGCGCTTCTGCGGTCGCAGTAGTCATCACAGATCCTCCAAAAAAACAGGGTTAACACAAGAATTTAAAACTACATGGGGCAGCAAAAACCGTTTTTCAAGAGGGGTGATTGACAAAGCCTGTCAACATTTACGCGCCACTGGCATCGACACCCCGGCATTTGCCTGCATAGCCCACCTTTTCGCCAGCTACTCTGTGTTTTAAGCCTGCAAAACGTGCACAGTTTTTGCTAGTGCTGATATGAAGTCGTACGTTTTGTTCAGATGCCAGTACAGGAGAGCCGCCTATGAATCTCTTTCACACCTTAATCGAGCAAATGCAAGTCATGAAGCTGCCGCTGTATGCCGTGACGCTAACCGCCGTGCCACGGGCGGATACGCCGCTGCTACTCATGCTGCACTGGCATGGCTTTCGCAAACAACCAACCCCCGCCCTCCCTCTGCTCAAACCTGTATTGCAACCTGTGCCTGGCTCTGCCCTGCAAATCAACGACCGCTGGCAACAACCAGAAGTCGTGGAAGAAGCGATACTGGATGCCGCCTGGCAATTAGGCGCGTGGGACCTACAGCGAGAAGAGCACCGCGCCTGCACCTATATCGGCGCCAGTGAGCATGAAGCGCTGGCCTGCAAACAGGCGTTTGGCAAATATGATGAAGAGCTCGAAAACGAGTTACTGGTCAGTGAAGCGCCAGACCGCGATGAAATGCTGCAACTGGGCGCCAGGGTCGGCTATATTCGCTGGCAATTCCGCCCGGTCAATGGCGGGTCTGGCAATCCACCGCCGAGGATGACACCCTATTAGAAGATGGCAGAAGAATCCCGCCCTGCCCGATTCGGCCACTGGCACTCAAAGGGGGCAAGCTCAGTAAAACCGCCTTCAG
>CAYTIV010000326.1:0-1521 GCA_964437895.1 uncultured Methylotenera sp. | reverse complement strand
CTGATTTGACTAAGGCAGGCAGTGACGCTGAACGCTCAACAGAGAAATTAGCAGGTGCTACTAAAAAAACCGCTGATGAGATTGTTCGCGCTTCTTATGAATCAGGCAAACTGATTGATAAGACAGAGAAGGTGGCAAGCGCAAGCGATAAGGCTGCTGCTTCTGTAGCATCTTATGCGCGTAACTTTGCTGCTGGTTTTATTGGTGCACAAGCAATTGGCAGCATGATTCGTATCTCAGACGAATATACAAAGCTCACAGGGCAATTAAAGATTGCCACCACTTCGCAAGCAGACTTCAATAATGCATTTTCAGATGTTCAGCGCATTGCAAGTCGCGCACAATCTGATTTAGGCACGATCAGCACACTTTACTCAAGACTAAGTCTTTCCCTGCGAGAAATTGGCGTATCAAGCAACCAAGTCGCAGCAATCACTGAGACTGTGTCACTTGCATTGAAGGCGTCTGGTGCGGGTGCTGGTGAAGCAGCATCTACCATGTTGCAACTTTCTCAGGCTTTTGGTTCAGGTGTTCTGCGCGGCGAAGAATTTAACGCAGTGATGGAAGCAAGCCCAAACCTTATGCGGGCATTGGCTCAATCAATGGGCGTTCCAATTGGTCAGTTACGGTCACTTGCGGCAGAAGGTCAGCTTACTAGCGATATTCTGGTTAAAGCATTTGCCGATCCAAAAATACTAGACGCATTCCGCAAACAAGCCGCAGAAGTTAATACAATCTCTGGAGCATTCACATCTCTAGCAAATGAATTAAAGCTAAGTTTCAATTCATTTGAAGATTCAGTTGGATTATTTAAGCGCCTTGCAAAAGAAATCACAGATGTTGGTAAAGGCATTAAATATGTCAGAGAACTATTGCAGGGGAACCCATTAGAGGATGCGAAGAAAGAGTTAGGTACAAAACAGAAACAGTTAACGGCTATTGATAAAGCCGATCCATTAACTCAGTTAATTATGGGTGGGCCGCAGTTTAGAGAGCAATTAATATCTGACATCAAGCGTTTAACTTCTGAAGTTGAAAAGCTAGAGAACCCCAAGCCATCAGCAGGCAAAACGGCTGGTGGTAAATCTGTAGCGGCTCAATTGAAAGAACAGCTAGACGACTTCACCAAGAAAAATCCACTTAAAGATATTCAAGCAGCAACAGAGAAATACAACAATGCCGTCAAGCTTCTTAATGACAATCTTAAAGCGGGGAACATCACTAAAGAAGATGCCGCACGTTATGAGAAGCAACTTAAAGAGGAGCTTGACCGTGCTACAGCTTCACAGGACAAGAAAAACAAAGCCGTTAAATCTGGCGCAGATGAACAGAAAAAAGCAATTGATTCTATGATTGAATCAGCACGCAGGATTGCGCCTATTAATGAGGATGACATTGCGCAATTACAGCGCAAGCTTGACACTACAAAAAATCTTACTAGCTCGCAAAAATCACTCGTTCAGGCTGAGATTGAAGCGGCTAAAGTGCGCCAAGAAGCTGCAAACGATGACGCATATATCA
>CAYTIV010000325.1:0-1528 GCA_964437895.1 uncultured Methylotenera sp. | reverse complement strand
GCGCGACCTGCCGCTCATCGGGCCGAAGCTGCCGGCGGGGTGCGAGGTGGTGACTCTCGATAATTTGTCGGGCGGTTATCGGGATGCCGTGGTCTACGGCGATTTTGTGGAAGGTGATCTGGCTAACCGCGATTTACTTGACAAGCTTTTTTCGATGCATGCTTTCGATGTGGTCATGCATTTCGCTTCGTTTATTCAGGTGGGTGAATCTGTTCGTCGACCTGATATCTACTATCGAAACAATGTGGTCAACTCGCTGAATCTGCTGGATGCCATGGTGGCGCATGGCGTGCACCAATTCATCTTTTCATCTACGGCTGCTATTTTTGGGGAGCCGGAAGCCGTCCCTATCGATGAGCATCACATTCGGGCACCAATCAATCCTTATGGACGATCCAAATGGATGCTTGAACAGATGCTGGAGGACTATGATCGGGCTTTCGGATTGAAGTCGGTATGCCTGCGTTATTTCAATGCGGCAGGCGCTGACCCCGATGGCGAGTTGGGGGAGCGCCACCAGCCAGAAACTCATCTGATTCCGCTGGTGCTGCAAGTGGCGTCGGGCCGCCGAGAGTCTATTACTGTTTTCGGCAACGACTACGATACACCGGATGGTACGTGTATTCGTGACTACGTCCACATTGCTGATTTGTGCGAGGCGCACTGGCAGGCAGTGGAATACTTGGGTGCAGGGGGCATCAGCCGCCAGTTCAATCTTGGAAATGGCAGTGGTTTCTCGGTGCGACAGGTTATTGATGTGGCGCGCGCCGTCACCGGTAAGGAAATTGCAACTTGCTATGCTGACCGTCGCGAAGGCGACCCGGCAAGGTTGGTTGCGGATGCGGCCCTGGCGCGCCAGGTATTGGGATGGATACCAAAGTACGCGGAGTTATCCACGATCGTTTCTCATGCATGGCAGTGGGAGCAATCATTTTTTAACGGGAGTGTGCAGCAATGATATTGGTGACCGGCGGTGCCGGATTTATCGGCAGTAATTTCGTGCTGGATTGGCTGGAAGGCTCGGACGAGCCAGTCGTTAATCTGGATAAATTGACCTATGCGGGTAATCTGGGGAATCTGGCGACGATCGAGGGAGATTCCCGGCATGTTTTTGTCCAGGGGGATATCTGTGATGGCGAGTTGGTGTCTGGCTTGCTTCAACAATATCGCCCCCGTGCGATTGTCCATTTTGCCGCCGAAAGCCATGTGGACCGCTCCATCCATGGCCCGGGCGAGTTCATGCGGACCAATATCGATGGCACGTTTACGTTGCTGGAAGCAGCGCGCAGCTACTGGCAAACTCTCGGCGGCAGTGACAGGGAAAATTTTCGCTTCCATCACGTCAGCACGGACGAAGTTTACGGATCGTTGAAGGCGGACGATCCGCCGTTCAGCGAAACCAACCCCTATGAGCCTAATAGCCCATATTCCGCCAGCAAGGCGGCGAGCGATCATTTGGTGCGTGCCTGGCATCATACCTATGGGTTGCCGGTGACAACCAGCAATTGCTCCAACAATTACGGGCCGT
>CAYTIV010000324.1:0-1532 GCA_964437895.1 uncultured Methylotenera sp. | reverse complement strand
CGGCGCATATACGCAGGACGCCCTTATCATCGTCCCTTGGTTTGTTGTGAGGTGTATTGATTGTTCCCTCTGCACTTGATCGAACGATGGCTATTCGATTAAAAGACATTTAATGAGGTTGTCAGACATGCTCAATAAACTCTCTATAACAAAAAAACTAGTCTTGATGGCGTGTGTTGCATTGGTACCGCTCGCCTATCTATCTACGGTGAATGTCCTGAAAACACAGGCAGACATTAAAGTCACCCGTGCAGAGCAGGAAGGCTTGACTCTCATCTCGCCACTGATGCTGATGATGGATGATATGCAGAAACACCGTGGACTGATGAACGGTTATCTGTCCGGTAAAACCGAGCAAAGTGGCAAGATTAAAGAGATTGAGTCCAAACTCGCAGTCGATATTCAGAATATTCAACAAGCGCATGAAACCACGGCATTGGTAAGTCACACCGATCCTGCCTGGGAGACGTTTTCTGAAAAATGGAAAGAGGTACTTAAGCAGTACGATGGTTTGAAGCTGAACGCCATCATGGTGGGTAAAGACGAAAGTTTTTCCGCCCATACCGAGATTATTAATTTCTTGATCGAGTCAGCCGTCGTCAAGGCTGATGTGAGCGGGTTGACGCTAGATCCGGTGGCCGAGACCTACTATCTGATGGATACCGCCGTGCTCAAAACGCCGGTGTTGATTGAAACGATTGCCCAAATTCGCGGCATGGGCGTGGGTGTGCTGGCCAAGAGCAGTATGACAGACACTGAGCGCGCTAAACTGGAAGGCTTACTAGCATCAGTGACACAAACCCGTGATCGTATTCAGCACAATGTAAGCGTGCTGTCCCGTATGAAGAGTCCAAATATTGATAAAAACATCAATACCTTATCAGAGTCTGCGACGGCCATCAGGCATCTGCTGAATTCAGCCATTTTGAAACGGCCGGCACTAGATTACGACGCGCAGAAGTACTTTGAAGAAAGCAGCAAGCTGGTCGCACAGTCCTATCAAAACTATGAAAGCTTGGTGGTCGAGCTTCAGGCTGCGCTTGAGCAAAGAGCTTTCGAACAGAATGCGCAGTTGTATACCGCGCTGGCCATTACTGTGCTTGGCTTAGGCATCGTGTTGCTCATCGTTTATCTGGTCTCACGCGACATTATTGGCAAGTCTAATCAGGCCAGCCAGATGATGAACGATCTGGTTGAAGGCAAAATTCAACTGTCTGAACTGCAAATTGAACCGCATGATGAGCTGGATCAGGTGATTATTTCTGCGTCTAAACTTAATAAGACCATTACCACGCTGGTGTATGAAACCAAGGCACTGGCCGCAGAAACCGACAAAGGTAATCTGTCTGCGCGTGGTAACAGTAATAAATTTGAAGGCGAATACAAAGTATTGGTCGACAGTATCAACAATACCCTCGACGGTGTCGTGCTGCCGCTGAATACGGCTGCCAAGTATGTGGAAGATATTTCTCAAGGGAAAATTCCAGCCAAGATTACGCAAGAGTACAAAGGCGATTTCAACAAAATTAAAA
>CAYTIV010000323.1:0-1534 GCA_964437895.1 uncultured Methylotenera sp. | reverse complement strand
TTTAGTCGGAACAAGGATAGCTCAATGAAATCTCAACGAAGCAAACGAGAACGATAGCGTGGCTGATAAAAATAAACTTCCGTCTAATGTAGATGAACTGTTGGCTTATGCCAAAAATAATCCTACCTTGCAAGAGATTGTTTCTTTATTAAGTCAGTCTAATTTTTTACCTCAGATAGAAAAAAAACCATTAAACGGAGTTTATGGATTATATTATCCTTACTCTAACAATATAGTAATTAACGAAAAGCAATCAGAACAAACACGCCCGCAAACTTATACTCATGAATTAACACATGCCTTAGATAATACCATGTATAACCAAGCTTTTGATTATAAATGGAGTGAAAAGCGTGGCGGAACATTAAAAAAAGAAGAAAAACAATTCAAAGACGGGTACTATAAGCTTTTACCCGGTAACTCTACTTTACTTGATTCACAAAAAGCTGAAAAAGACCCATATCGGTATAAAGACGCCGAATTAAGGGCTTTTGGAGTAGGGCGCCACGCGCATCCTGAAGATAAAGTAGAGTATCCCGGTACTTCTCATTTAGATGCTACAATGGCAACTGAGGCAGCTATTCTTCGAGATTTATATTTAAAAACACTTAAACCAAAAAAATGAAATTAACTAAAGAACTTATTTATGGATTCTCTGGTTCGTGCCTCGTAGATAAGTTTGATGGTTCACTCAAAACCCCAGCTTGTCACCTAGAATGGTGGGACCTTTGTTGTAGTCCGTTTAAATATGTAGCAATAGCTGCCCCGCGGCGTCATGCTAAAACCTCAGCTATTACTGTAACCTATACGTTAGCAGAACTTCTTTTTAGAAATTCTAATTTTGCTGTTATTGTTTCTGATACTGAAACTCAAGCAGCAATGTTCGTTGGGATGTTAAAAACACACCTCCAAGAAAATGAACATATTATTGAACTTTTTGGAATTAAAAAAGATAACGAAGGTAGAGTAAAGTTTTTTAAAGATTCAGAATCAGACTTTATTTGCGAATTTGAAGATGGCCACAAATGTCGTGTAATTGCTAAGGGTTCTGAACAAAAACTACGAGGATTACTTTGGAATGGTCAGCGTCCTGATTTAATTATTTGTGATGATCTTGAAAACGATGAAATCGTTATGAACAAAGATCGTCGAGAAAAGTTTAAAAAGTGGTTCTATGGTGCATTACTTCCTTGTATTTCAAGTAAAGGAAAATTAAGGTATGTAGGAACAATCTTACATATGGATTCTCTTTTAGAGGGTTTTATGCCCAAAGAAACAGATCGTGCAACCTTTACTGAAGGACTAAAAACCTACTCAACACGGCGCGCGGGATGGCAAGGAGTAAAATATAAAGCACATAATTCAGATTATTCCTTAATTCTTTGGCCAGAAAGTTTTGAGAATAACGAACAAAATAAACCTGCAATTCAAGTTTTAAAAGAACTTAAACAAGATTATTTTGATCGAGGTATTCCAGAAGTTTATTCTCAAGAATACCTGAACGTACCTCTAGACGAAGCCAACACATACTTCA
>CAYTIV010000322.1:0-1536 GCA_964437895.1 uncultured Methylotenera sp. | reverse complement strand
GCTGACCAGGAGTTTTTTCTGGAGTATCAGCCGGTGGTCGATTTGCAGACACATGCCGTGGTGAAAGCAGAGGCGCTGGTGCGCTGGCAACATCCGGTCAAGGGCTTGATTCCGCCCATGGAGTTTATTGGCATCGCTGAGGATAATCTGCTGATCGTGCCGATAGGCGAATGGGTGTTTAAAACCGCCATTGCTCAGTACGTGCAATGGCGCGATACCTTGCATGGCGATTTTCAGATTGCGATCAACAAGTCGCCGGTGCAGTTTGCGGCCGAGCATCGCAAACATGAGGACTGGCTCAGTGATCTGGTCAAATACGAACAGCTAGGCAATATGGTGGTGGTTGAAATTACCGAGCGTCTGTTGCTCGATGCCAGCACCCAGGTGAGCGAGCGCTTAAGCCAATACCAGCAAGCCGGCGTGCAGGTGGCGTTGGATGATTTTGGCACCGGCTATTCTGCCTTGTCTTATCTGAAAAAATTCCCTATCGATTACGTCAAGATCGACCGCTCATTTGTGCATGAGCTTGGCACCTCCAGTCAGGATGAGGCCTTGTGTCGTGCCATTATTGTGATGGCGCACAGTTTAGGCATGCAGGTGGTGGCCGAAGGTATCGAGAATCAGCGTCAGCTACTGATGTTGCAGGAAATGGGGTGCGATTATGGTCAGGGCTATTACTTCTCGCCGCCATTGCGCCCCGAGGCGTTTGAGCGCTGGCACGCACACTGGCAGCAACATCCAGCCATGATGGTGCGCTAAGCTTTATTTTCTTTGCGAAGCCTTATTTGCTGTGCAGCTGCAGCATGGCTTTCTCAAACTGCCCCTGTGCCAGCAAGTCCACCACGGTGGTGGATTTGATGATGCTGTCATCGATGGCGTGTTGCTCGTCTTTGCCGGCGGCTTTCAATACAAAGTTGGCCACTTCGGCCTTGTTGCCTGGATGGCCGATGCCAATTCGCAGGCGCCAGTAGTCAGGGGTGCCCAGTGCGGCATGAATGTCTCGCAGACCGTTATGGCCACCATGGCCGCCACCGAACTTGAGTTTGGCCTGACCTGGGGGCAGATCCAGTTCGTCATGCACCACCAGAATCTCTACCGGCGAGAGTTTGTAGTAGTTGGCGATGGCTGCGACCGATTTGCCACTGGCATTCATAAAGGTCGTCGGTTTGAGCAGCCAGCAGTCACTGTGCGGCTGCCATTTGCCGGCGATGCCATATAACTTGGCTTCCGCGCTCAAACGGCTAGAAGACTGCTCGGCCAGTAGATCCACAAACCAGAAGCCGGCGTTATGCCTGGTCATGCTGTATTTGTCACCGGGGTTGCCCAGTCCTGCAATCAGTTTAATGCCTGTCATCATTCCATCTCGCTTTGTTAAACGGTTGTGCGCTTTATAGCAAAAAAAACGCGCACCTGACAGTGCGCGTTTTTTGGTGCGGAACCCGCGGTCGCCTGATTAGGCGGCTGGTGTTTCTGCAGCCGCTTCGTCGCTACCACCACGTGGTTTAGCGATAGAAACCACAGCAGCGTCATCACCGT
>CAYTIV010000321.1:0-1537 GCA_964437895.1 uncultured Methylotenera sp. | reverse complement strand
AGGTAAACAAGCGCAGGGATAATCAAAACACCCCCACCTATCCCGAACAAGCCGGAAGCCACCCCAGCAGTAAATCCGATCCCGATCAACAAAATGACAAATGCCCCATTCACACCGCTTTCCTTTCAATACATTCCGACACCAGTAAATAAGAAAATTATAATATACTGTCAAAATGACATTACGGAAAAATTAATTGTTCCGCTCACTACTGTCCGGTCGATTTCATAAAAGAATCAATTGGTTGCCGACGGGGTGATTTTCCTCGTTCAGTACGGCGTATGCAACCAGTTGATCCAACGTGATTTTCTCGAAAATATTGGTTTCGACGAGATGCAGAAAAATCTGTGGCGAGACAGGCAGGCGATGATGCTTGATGGCAATGAGCACCAGCAGGTATGCGCACACGGCGATCCAGATCTGCGCCTTGACGGCGTTGATCGAATTGCCGAAGAAGTGCTTGACGGCCAGGTTCTGCTTGAGCCACTTGAAGAACAGCTCGATCTGCCAGCGGTTCTTGTAGATGGTGGCGATCGTCAGTGCCGGAGGTTCGAACAGATTGGTGAGGAACACCAGGTGCTTGCCAGTCTCCGGGTCGCGAAACGACACCCGACGCAGATGTTCCGGGAAGCCGGCTTTCGACTTTGGTGTGGCCAGCAGGATGGTCTGATCGGCACGCAGGCCTGTCGTGGCATCCACGGGGCGGGATGCAATCCAAGTGAAGCGCAGGTTGTCCTTGGCTCGGATGACGAAGCCTATCTTCTGCTGGTGCAAGGCATACAGCCGGGCGAAATCCAGATAACCCCGGTCGATCACCAGAATCGAGCCGGGCGGCAGGCTGATCGTGTCCAGCAAGCGCACATCGTGAACCTTGCCGGTCGTAATGCTGATGAACACGGGGATTGCACCGCGCAAGTCCATGACCACATGAGCCTTGACGGCGGCCTTGGTCTGCCGGAAGTGCGCCCAAGGGAACAGCGACAGGCACAGATCGATGGTGGTCGAGTCCATGGCGAAGACCGGTCCCTTCAGCCCCAGGCCAATGTCCTCGTCGCCATACAGCGCCAGGGCGATCACGATCAGACGCTGACCCAGCGCTTCGAACAGTCGGTAATCCCGCCGCTCGGCGGCATCGGCCAGGGTTGAGCGCGACACCGCGCTGCGAATACCGATGTGGTAGAGCTTCGAACGCTGGGCGTTCAGACAAGCAACCAGGTCGCGCAGGCCGGAACGCCGGGTCAGTTGTGCGTAGGCCAGGCAGATGAAGTGACTCCAGGCCGAGAAGGTCGTCACCCCCTTGTTCGCCTGATAGACATCGACCAGATGTTCGAAGTGGCTGAATGGAACGAATTCCAACAACTGCGAAAAAACTGTTCTGCCGTGATTCATGGGCGTGCCTCGTCTGCCTGCAAAGCAGGCGACGATACGGCAAACTGGCCAATTCTGATTTCAAATCGCCGGAATCGCCCATCGGCCGGAAAACCACGTCAGAAAAGGGCTTGCGCGCGTTGATCATTCAAACGACCGGACAGTAGTG
>CAYTIV010000320.1:0-1545 GCA_964437895.1 uncultured Methylotenera sp. | reverse complement strand
GAGGGTGTGGAAACCTTGGCGCAGGAAAAAGTACTGCAGGATATGGGCTGCCAGTACTCACAGGGATACTTCAGGGGCGTTCCGGTCAGACTCAAAGACTTATAAGACCGGCCATCAGTTATTGAGCTTATCCAGCTCAATATTGTTTTCTGCCGCATGACACTCCAGTATCAACACCTCACTTTTAGTGATAGTGAGTTTTTCTACGGTATTGATGTTGCTGGGAAACTTGTTATCCAACTCACCACAGTGTTTGGTGCGGTGACTGACGAAATTCAAATATTCCTTTTTACGAGCCTCTAGTTGCGCAGCTGGCACCGCGCTGTCATTCAAATAGCGTGCATAAGCCGTGCGCAAGCGGAGTTCAGACACACTCCAGATATTAAACACAATCATTTTTCTGGAAGCCTCTTTTGCCGCCCCAGCCTCAGCAGCTCCCTGCATCTGCGCGTCTGCAACTGCAGCAGACCCACTCGCAGGTGCCGCAGCTGTGCCTGTCCAAGTGTCTTCCGGCACAACTGCCTTTTTACTGCGTTTGACAGGCTTGTGTTCAGGTTTGCTAGGCGGGACCTCTGTTTGTGCGGGCTCGGTGACTACAGGCTGTGCTTCGGCCACCACGGTGGGCGCTGATGAAGCGGGCGCTGACTCGGTAGCCTCCCCCTGAGATTGAATGCGCATCGGCGCGGTGGCTAATACTGGGCTATTGTCTTCTTTTGAAATCAGGCCGAACAGAATCACGACTATCAAGCCGATTAAAATCAGGTTAATCTTACCGATCACCATCTCGCCAGCTTGGCGGGTTGATGTCGGCGACCGATCTCCCTCAGCACGCCAGGCATCGCTCTGGCTTGCATATGTCGTATCCGCTCCCGGCGCGTTTTTCATCAATGCAATCGCTTATATTTTTATACCAATACTTCGTATATTTTCGAACAATGCCCTAAAATCGGGCAAAATTCAAGAACTCTCACCCGAATCAAACCCAGCATTCACCAGGATTCAATGCGTTTTGACTTTTCTGGTCTTCATGCCGTCACCGTTTTAAAATTACAACTTAATCGTGTGTGGCTGAGAATGACGCCATTGCCCCAGGTTGGAAATCAAAATCAAGCGGTCGGGTGCGTGCAAGGCTGGCGCCTCCCCCGCTACACTCCCGTGTGAGCCTGATGAGACCTCCTCACGCAACAGCGCATCCATATAACGCCCCTTGCGCGGTTTGCTCTGCGCTTGCCCCGCCACAAGAGTACGTTGGGCCACCTTAAGTGTCGCCTCTGGGCGAGTTATGTCAACATCCACGCCTGGCGCGGATGCCCGTAAAGACTCGACCGATGATGAAGCCAATGAAACCATGGTCAAAAACAGGCCAACAAACATAATCACCAGCGCAGCGGAAACAGCACCCGCCGTAATCGCCAGCAATGACCATACGCTGGTTATGATGGCAGATGAGTCGTTCTTTTTCATGAGACATAGCCTCCCTAATGATTTTGTCACCTTTTTACAAGGCTCTATCATCCGGCAAACCACCGCCCAACCCTATCCCGT
>CAYTIV010000319.1:0-1560 GCA_964437895.1 uncultured Methylotenera sp. | reverse complement strand
TATACATTCAAGCCTTGGCCAGCCATATCAAAGCCTACTGGCAACAGCATGGTCAGCCCGACACACTGGTCATGAGTTTTCACGGCGTGCCAAAGTTTCATTTGCTTAAAGGCGACCCTTACCATTGCGAGTGTCATAAAACCGGACGCCTGCTGGCTGAAGCACTCGGCCTGAGCAAAGCGCAATATCAAGTGGCGTTTCAGTCGCGTTTCGGGCGCCAGGAGTGGCTACAACCCTACCTCGCCAATACCCTAGAAGCACTGGGTCAGCAGCATCTTAAACGCGTGGATGTGGTCTGCCCCGGCTTTAGCAGTGACTGTCTGGAAACGCTGGAAGAAATTGCCATGGAAGGCCAGCATCTGTTTCAGTCTGCTGGCGGCGGCGACTATCACTACATCCCTGCCCTCAATAGCGAATCTGTATGGATAGAGGCTATGCGTGACATCACTTTGGAGCATTTGCAGGGCTGGTTAACCGCACCGCCAGATGATGCCGAGGCCGCGGCCAGCGCAGCGCGCGCGAAGGCATTGGGCGCCCCGCAATAAGGGTTTATAATGCGCGCTCATTCTTTAACTTGAATCAGTGGAGCTGAGGGTGTCAAAACCACCTCGCTCTTGAAGGCATTTATGATCATTATCACCGGCGGTGCAGGCATGATTGGTTCCATCATGGCCTGGCATTTGAACAACAAACTGGGGCGTCAGGACCTGGTGATTGTTGACCGTATCACGCATGACAGCCAGTGGCAAAACCTGGTGCACAGACACTATGCCGAATATCTGGACAAAGATCAGCTGTTTGACTTTTTAGAAGACAACGAAGAGATCACGGCCGTGATTCACATGGGCGCCATCAGCGCCACCACCGAGCGTGACTTCAACAAGCTGGTGGCCGACAACATGCATTACTCGCAGGATTTGTGGTCATGGTGTGCCGAATATGAAGTGCCTTTCTTTTATGCCAGCTCGGCGGCGACTTACGGCGGTGGTGAGCAAGGCTACGACGATGCCAGCATCGAAAACCTGCGCCCACTCAATGGCTACGGCTATTCCAAGCACTTTTTTGATCAGTGGGTGACGCAGCAGATTGCACAAGATCAGCCTGCGCCCCCAGCCTGGGCAGGTTTTAAGTTCTTTAATGTGTACGGCCCTAACGAATACCACAAGGAACGTATGGCCAGCGTGGCCTACCATACCTTCAATCAGTTCACTGAAACGGGCACTATGCGCCTGTTTAAAGGTACCAAGCCTGGCATTGAAGATGGCATGCAGTTGCGCGACTTTGTCTACGTCAAGGACGTGGCAGATGTGATGGGCTTTTTTCTGGAGGCGGCGCTCAAAGGCAAGCCGGTGGCCAGCGACATCTACAATATCGGCACCGGCCAGGCACGCAGCTTCAAGGATTTGGCGACCAATGTCATGACCAGCATGGCCCGCGAACCGAACATCACCTACATTGATATGCCGCAAGACCTGCAAGGTAAATACCAATACTACACGCAGGCCGAGATGCATAAATTGCGCGCTGCCGGCTATAAAAAGCCGTTTACCTCTCTAGAAG
>CAYTIV010000318.1:0-1585 GCA_964437895.1 uncultured Methylotenera sp. | reverse complement strand
TCAGCGGCGTTTTATGGCGCCAGCAATGCGGAAAACTATGGTTTAAACGTGCAGAGCCAAACAAGACGCCGTTTTCTTGCAGCTTGGCCAAGATAATCTTGTTGGCATCCTGACGGCTCAGGCCACGAATCTCAGCGAACTCAACCAGCTCGCTGCTGAAGAATTTGCCATCGCCGCCAATGAGTACACGCGGCTTTTCCTGTGGGAAATTGGCGCGCATGACCAGCCAGTCATCATTACCGTGCGCAGCGGCGGTGTGCACCAATCCAGTACCGGCATCCGTCGTGACGTGGTCACCACAAATCACCGGCACCTGACGGTGATCGAACGGGTGTTGCAACAGCAGACCGCGCAGGGCTTCGCCCTTGCAGCTAGCCAGCACCTGCGTGTTTTCTTCGCCGTATCTGGCCAGTGTTTTCTCTGCCAGCTCGCGCACCAAAATCAGCAGACCTTTGCTGGTTTTGATCAGGTCATATTCCAGCTCGGCATTGACACTCACTGCCTGGTTGGCAGGCAATGTCCACGGCGTGGTGGTCCAGATAACGGCATAGGCGTCGCCGGTAACCTGCGTAGCAAACGCCTTGCTCAGCGCCGCCTGATCGACCACTTTGAAACCCACATCGATGGCCGGCGAATTCACATCCTCATACTCCACCTCGGCTTCAGCCAGCGCAGAGCCGCAGTCCACACACCAGTGCACAGGCTTGGAGCCCTGATACAGATAGCCGTTCTGGTAGATCTCACCCAGCGCGCGCATGATATCGGCCTCGGTATTGAACGCCATGGTCAAGTAAGGATGGTCCCAGTCACCCAGCACACCCAAGCGGATAAAGTCTTTTTTCTGTTTTTCTACTTGCTCGGCGGCATACGCGCGACACAACTCGCGAAACTTGGCGGGATCAATATTTTTGCCATGGTTTTTCTCCACCACCAGCTCAATCGGCAGGCCGTGACAGTCCCAGCCCGGCACATAAGGGGCATCAAAACCACTCATGGTTTTGGCCTTGATGATGATGTCTTTCAGAATTTTGTTAACGGCATGACCGATATGAATGTCACCGTTGGCATAAGGCGGGCCGTCATGCAGAATGAAGGCCGGTGCGCCTTTGCGCTTGGCGCGGATACGCTCGTACACCTTGCGCTCTTGCCAGCTCTTGAGCCAAGCAGGCTCGCGCTTGGACAGGTCGCCCCGCATGGGGAATGAGGTTTCCGGTAAATTCAGTTTATATTTTGAATCTTTGGTCTGGTCGGTCATGTAAATATCCAAAAAATCAGCCACAGATCAGGCTGAGCACGTCAGCCTTCATCCGTGGCTAAAAAATCGTTTGGCCTGCAGGGCATCCAGCGCGATCTGCGCCTTAAGCGTATCCAATCCGTCGAACTTCTGTTCGTCACGCAATTTGTGGAAGAACTGCACATGTACATGCTGATCATATAGATCACCATTAAAATCAAACACATGCACTTCAAGTTTGAGCTTGGGGATGCCTTCCAGTGTCGGGCGATTACCCAGATTGGCCACAGCCGGTAAATTGTTCAATTTTACCGCATAAACCCCGGTCAGTGCAGGCCGTTCATGGCGCAT
>CAYTIV010000317.1:0-1595 GCA_964437895.1 uncultured Methylotenera sp. | reverse complement strand
TATGGATCAAGGCCATGAGGCCTGCGGCGATGGCGTCGGAAGGGGAGGCATCTTGTTCGTAGAAGGCCCGGCGAGCCATTTCAACCCCTTCGGCAAAGGCGCCGCCCGCAACGAGGTGGACGGATTCAGCGGCGGGCTTCCAATGTTCGATGTATTGGCGATAGGCGCGCTGGGGGCAGGAGCGGAAAGAGCCAAGGATTGTGGAATCAATGGCGATGGGGAAATGGGGCTTAGGCATTAGAAAGGCACCTCATCGAAATTAGCATCTTCGATAGGGGTTTCGACTGGTGCGGCGAGTGCCACAAGTGCTGGTGTTCCTGTGAGAATTTCGACAGCCAGCTTGCACTGACGCAGCACCCAAGCTTCCACCAAACTGTTTTGCAACGAATGACAAATATCGACTGGAATGTCCATTTGAACTTCGCCAGTAGAAGTTTTTACTGTCATGCGGCCAGAGATTGGTGTGTTTTCGTTGTAGGTCGAAAGGTAGACTGAGGTAATATACATAGCCGAGTTCCTTATATTAGAAATTAAAGCCCAAGTTCAGCCAAAAGATCCGCGCCAGACGGGGCAGGGGTTTTGGCGCGGGATTTCGAAGCGGCGACTGGCATTGCGAGACGCTCCTGGCGGAGGAAGGCGATGGCTTCCTTGCAGTCGTCCAGGGTCATTGTCCCGGCGCGCCCTTTTTCGCGGAGTTCTGCAATTCGTTGCATATGGGGGATGGAAGTTGTCATGGTTAACTCCTAAATTGCCGACGATTTGGAATATATAATCGTCGGTGGAAATGGTCAATTGGGATTTGCGGCTTCGAGGGCCGCAATACGGGCGCGTAGGTCGGTGATCGTGGCGGCGGCTTGGGTACAGGTCTTTGTTCTACTTGGCATCGGGTGCTTCGGTGTCGGCCCACCCGGCTTGTGCCATGCTGCGATCAAGCCCAACCGCTCGACCAGCGCGTCCAGTTCTTCGGGGGTTCGTGCGGGGGTCATTTCAGATGCTCCCCGCGTTCGATTGCGTCTGCGTCATGGCTGGCTCCTAGTGCTGCTTGTTCACGGCGCTGATCTTTGACCACGCGCATGACTGCCGCTTCACAGCCGGTTGCCGCCTCAAAGCCATCGGCATCGTCGTATTTGACTTCGGCAAGTGATCCGCAGATTTGCGCCGCAGCTTCCATCCCGTCAGTGAACGTTCGGTAGTTAGCCTCCCGCAGCCTCGCATTCTCCGCTTCCAGCGCCTCGATCCGGTCAGCATATTGATCGAGCCTGTCAGCATTGGCGATGAGCCTGATCGCATTGCCATCGCTGTCGTAAACGGTATTCTCGCGGAATGCCTTAGCATCAAGGCGTGCTTCGTTCGCCAGTGCGGCGCGTTCGTTCTGTTCGTCAGTCATTGGGCTACCTCCCGCCATTGCTTGAGAACCGTTTCTGCCTCGTCAATCAGCGCTTGCGCGGCGGGGCGATGGCGCTCTGGCAGCAAGTCCAGGTCGATCACATTCTCCCAGCCTATGCGGTTGCGGCGCAGCGCTTCGTATAGAGCTACACCCGCTTGCAGCGTGGCGTAGTGTGGTGCGCCCTCGACCGGGTTCTCCCGATCCTTAT
>CAYTIV010000316.1:0-1612 GCA_964437895.1 uncultured Methylotenera sp. | reverse complement strand
CGGACACGCCCATGTGCTCGAACACCTCGCGCTTGATGTCCCGTTTCTGGACAGGTTCAGCGAAAGTGAGGGCGAGCGCGTCCAGCCGGTTGGGGGATGCCTGCCCCCGACGCTTCATGTCTTCCTTGCTCTCGATCTGGATGACACCGTCGGCGCGCGGCACGGTCTCAGGCGCGGCGAGGTCCCGCTGCAGCACCTTGTCTTGCGGGCTGATGGCCCCGCCGTCCTTGAGCCACTGCTTCGCCTCGCCGATCATCTCTGCCCGCTTGTTCAGGTAGCCGTTGTCCAAGGACTTCCCGGAGAACCACACAAGCTGCCAGTTCCGCCCGTTCATCTTCCCGAAGCTGTAGACGCCCGTGCCGTAGCCCGCGTCGATGAATACCGCGTCGGCCTTGTGCTCGTCCTCAAGCTGCATCAGGCGGCTGGCGACCTCGCCGTCGTTGTCATTGCGCGGGCTGGTGTAGAGAACGTCGAACTTCAGGCCTTGGCGCTTGCCTATAACGACCTCGTCCTCGCCCGTCCATGCGTTGTCCAAAGACAGGATGACAGGCGCGAAATCGTACTGTTCAGGCCGAAGGTGACGCTTCGCCGCGGCGTCGATGTCCGCCGTGCTGATGAACTGCCGAGCGGACTGTGACGGGAACATTCCGCGGACGCGAATCTTTACGAAGTCGCTGTCCTCGCCGTAGTCCTTGACCCACTCGCCCAAGAGTTTTTTGTTCGTGATCTGCACCGTGCGGCTGTCGATACTGCGCGTCCGCCAACGATGCGCCTGCCCGTGGAACGCGGCGTGGAACCAGCCGGAGTTACGGGTTGGGTTGCCGAACGCGAACATCATCGGCTCGCCGTCGGTGAGGCCGCCCTGCGCCACCTCGAAAATCTTGTTGGGCACCGCGCTGGCCTCGTCGAAGATGTAGAACGGTGTCGAATTCACGGCATGCAGGCCGGCGAAGGACTCGCTGTTCTCCTCCCGGCAGGTCTGCGCGTCGCACCGCCACGACTCCGGGTGTTGCTTGTGGTACATGCGCATCGCTCCCTTGCCTGTGGTCACTTCGAACCAGTGGCCGGTGATGCTGCGCTTCGTCCATTTGGCGATCTCCGCCCAGGTCTTCGACGCCAACTGCTCCGCCGTGTTGGCCGTGACAACACCTTTGGCGTGCGGCCGAGTGCTCATGATCCAGTTCACGAGCCAAGCCGTCATCGCGCTCTTGCCGATGCCGTGGCCGGAAGACACAGCTTCAAGGATCGGTGACACGGGCGAGGCTTCCAACGGATCGAAAGCATTGTCCCGAACGAAGTCACCCACCTCGGCCAGAAGATCGCACGCCCATTCATCCGGGCCGAACTGCGAATCGTAAATGAGGTTCCACGGCGCTCCGAGCTTGCACACTTGGAGGTTCGGGTCGTTGTCCCAGTCGTAGGCTGCCAGCACAAAGCCCAGTGGGTCAGCGTAGAAGCGCCCTACGAAGTCCGCAAGGTCGCCATCCTGCTCAGTCATCCGCCCGTCCTCCGGCGCGCCGCTATGAGCCGCTGGGCGATCTCTACGCTGCCGGTGTGCTGCACCTCCGAGCGCTCGCGGTACTTGTCCGGCCGGTGTGCTTTGAGCAGGAAC
>CAYTIV010000315.1:0-1613 GCA_964437895.1 uncultured Methylotenera sp. | reverse complement strand
GTCGCCGGCCAGCACCAGAATGTACTCGCCCCCATTCTCGCGCAACAGATCAATGTTTTGATATACGGCATCTGCCGTACCTTTGTACCACTCCTCGCCCAGTCGTTGCTGTGCCGGAATGATGTTGACGTATTCGTTAAACTCACCCCGCAGAAAGCCCCAGCCACGTTGCACGTGCTGAATCAGGCTCTGCGCCTTGTACTGGGTCGCCACATTGATGCGGCGGATACCCGAGTTGATGCAATTAGAGAGCGGAAAATCGATAATGCGGAATTTACCGCCAAACTGCACCGCAGGCTTGGCGCGCCAGTCAGTCAGATTTTTCAATCGACTGCCACGACCACCAGCCAAAATAATGGCGACGGTGTTTTTGGTCAGGTTACTGATAAACCGGTCGGAAGGACGTTCTTGTCGCCGGTTGGTTTTGCGACGTTCGACAAACTCTGGTACTTGAGACATGATGCTGTTCCTGTTTTCCTGATCCTGAAAATCAGCCCACAGTCATGCCAGGATCTGTGCCTTTTGCATAAAGGACACATGCCCGTTAACCGCAGGTCTGACAACTACAGTCTGCATGATAATTCGGGTAAAGACAACGAAATTTCAGCCGCAAACAAGCTAATTCTTAACTTTTTTTGATAGGATTGAGCTTGGTCAAATGGACACCCTACGCATGACAGTCAATCTCACCTCCTCGCAGCTCAGCGAGCCCCTCCACCAACAACGTATTCTGGATGCAACACACCACAACCCGTTCGAGTATCTGGGCACCCATGCCGAAAGCAGCCGGGGCCCGTGGCATGTGCGCGTATTTTTGCCACATGCTGAGGAGGTGTGGGTCAAAATCGATCAAGACTGGCTGGCCATGACCGCCACGCCCAGCCAAGGCCTGTTCGTGCATACCTCAGCCACGCCTGTGAGTCAGCCGGCACAGCTGAAGGTCAAACCTAAAGGCCAGACCAGCAGCTATGAAACCACTGACACCTACGGCTTCGCCAGCACCCTCAGCGCTGACGAGCTGCATCTATTTGCCGAGGGCCGCCTGTTCGAAGCGTATAACACGCTAGGCGCCGTGCCGATGACGGTAGACGGTGTGGCCGGGGTTAGATTCGCCGTCTGGGCACCGAATGCGGGGCGCGTCAGCGTCGTCGGCAATTTCAACCTGTGGGATGGCCGTGTGCATGCCATGCGCGTCTTGGGTAGCAGCGGCGTGTGGGAACTGTTCATTCCACACCTGACCGAGCAAGATCTTTACAAATTTGAAATTCGCAACCGCGAGCATGGGTATGTGATGCTGAAGGCAGACCCTTACGGCAAAGCATTTGAGGTTCGCCCCGGCACCGCCAACCGCATCTGCCAAAGCCAGTACGTCTGGCAGGATGACGCCTGGCAACAGCAACGCGCACAGCATGACTGGTTGCATGCCCCCTTTAACTGCTACGAGGTGCATCTGGGGAGCTGGCAGCGTGATGCGCATGGCCATTTTTTGAGCTATCGCGCCATGGCCGACGCGCTGATTCCGCATTTAACCGAGATGGGATACACCCACATTGAACTGCTGCCGATTGCCGAGCATCCACTCAATGAGTCCTGGGGCTACCAAGTCACTGGTT
>CAYTIV010000314.1:0-1657 GCA_964437895.1 uncultured Methylotenera sp. | reverse complement strand
CGCAACAAATACGAAGGTGGCAGTGGCCTAGGGCTCGCGATTTGCAACCGCATTGCCAAACTGCATGGGGGGCAACTGGGCCTGCTCAACCGGCCCGAAGGCGGGCTGGAAGCCAGACTGTCGCTACCTATTCTGCCGAATGCGTAGCCGCGGCTTCCGGGGTAAACCAATTCAACCGCTGGCGTAACGTCACGACCTCGCCAATGATGGTCAGGCTAGGCGGTTTCAATCCCGCTGCGGCCACATCTGCAGCCAGATGTTGCACGGTAGACTCCACCACCCGCTGCTTCAAGGTCGTGCCCTGCTGAATCACAGCGGCCGGCATCTCAGGCGACACGCCATGCGCCATGAGTTGCGCACAAATCTGCTCCAAGCCGACCAAACCCATATAGATAACCACCGTCTGGCGTGGACGCGCCATCGCCTCCCAGTCTAGCGCCACGGTACCATCTTTAAGGTGCCCGGTAATAAACAGACAGGCCTGCGCGTAGTCTCTGTGGGTCAATGGAATGCCTGCATAACTGGATACACCGGTCGCGGCGGTGATGCCCGGCACCACCTGAAACGGGATACCGTGTTGCATCAGCGTCTCAATCTCTTCGCCACCACGGCCAAAAATAAAGGGATCGCCCCCTTTCAGGCGCAACACGCGCTTACCCTCCAGCGCCAGTCGGGCCAGCAGGGCATTGATCTCCTCTTGCGGCAAGGTGTGCTGATCGCGTGATTTACCCACATAAATCAGCTCGGCATCGCGACGCACCAATTCCATCACCTCCTTGCTGACCAGCTTGTCATAGACACACACATCGCACTGCTGCATCAAGCGCAAGGCACGGAACGTCAGCAAATCGGGATCGCCCGGGCCACCACCGACCAGATAAACCTCACCCCGCGTCGGCGCATCGTCCTCTTGCGCCAGCAACTCGCTCAGCAGGCTGCGGGCCGCGGCCTCCTGCCCCGACAAGACGCGTTCCACCAGCGGGCCATTCAGTACGTCTTCCCAAAAGCGGCGACGGGCAGGCATCTGCGTAAACTTGGCTTTCACCTGCTCGCGAAACTCACCGGCAATCGCGGCAATTCGACCATAAGCGGCAGGCAACATGGTTTCGATCTTGCTGCGGATATGGCGAGCCAGCACCGGTGCATTGCCTTCACTGGAAACGGCAATCACCACCGGGCTGCGGTCTATGATAGACCCCATGGTAAAGGTACACAGCGCCGGCGCATCCACCACATTCACTGGGATATTCAAGCGTTTGGCTGCAACAGACACCGCCTCATTCACGGCCTCATCATCCGTGGCCGCAATCACCAAACAAGCGCTGGTCAACTGCTCGGCGGCAAAGGCCGCTGGCACATAGGCTATCTCCCCTTGCGCCAGCAGGGCTTGCAAGGCCTCGCATAAGTCGGGAGAAATCACCGTGACCTGCCCCTGCGCCTTGCGCAGCATCAGCACTTTACGGGTAGCGACGTCGCCTCCGCCAATGACGATACAGGATCGTTGCGCAATATTGAAAAAAATCGGTAAAGCTTGCATGCGGCAGATCTGAGAATAAAAACCGTATTTTACAGCAGCCATCCATCCGGCTGGGGTTTCATCTTCAAATACGCTAAAATACTGTTTTTGTGAGAAATTTAGCGTTCAATGAAGCAGGAC
>CAYTIV010000313.1:0-1672 GCA_964437895.1 uncultured Methylotenera sp. | reverse complement strand
AAACGATTTTCTGGTTGTCGTTCAGATCCAGCGCATATACGTTGTTAGGGAACGCAGTGTGCAGGTACATCATGTTGCCTACAACTACTGGAGAGCCTTCGTGACCGCGGTTTACACCAGTAGCAAATGTCCAAGCCATTTTTACGTTTTTAACGTTGGCCTTGTTGATTTGAGACAGCGTGCTGTAAGCCTGGTTATTGTGTTGACCACGTGGGTGCGCCCAGTTATTAGGGTCTTTCATGGCCGCTTCTTGGTCGGCCGCAGCCAAAGCGAGGACTGGCATGGCAAGCGCTACGCTGGCAGCAATACCAAATGCAGTTTTGATTTTCATCATAGTAGTATCTCCGGAATAAGAATCACAAAAAGATAAACCGTGCTAAACGGTTTAAACATTGCGCTATGCTTAAGTTGCCACTGGCACTAGGATTCCAGAGCGGATGAGTATCCCTTACAGGATATGATTAAGCGGATGTAACTGTAATATAAATACCCCCCCCTGACAGCCATCCAGTTTCGGGTTTTATTCATGGGCCAGATGGGGAATTTTTCCGGAAATTTTGTATTCTTGGTTTTTTTTTGTATCATCTTGTTCGTTGAAGGCCATGTCCTAGTGTGCTCTTCAAGTAATTGCCCATATCAATAAAGGGCGTTTCGTTACTTGAACAAAGGTTGCATGTGCTTAGACCCTGGCATTATTCACTGGTATTGGACAAAGCTTCTCCGCACTCCATCCATCAGCAGTTGATTAATCATTTTCGCGCCATGATAGAGGGTGGAAACTGGCTGGGAGGTAGTCCATTACCTAGCTCTCGCGATATCGCGCAACAACTTGGCATCAACCGGAAAACGGTTTCACGGGTCTACGAAGAGCTCTCTGCGCAGGGTTTAATTTTCACCCAACCCAAACGTGGCACATTTGTGGTCGAGCAGCCACTTTCGCATTCACCTGGCCCAGTCAGTAACGCCCTCTCTACTGAACTTGAACATCGCGTTGATAACATTCAGCAACTGATCCATAAATCCTGTGTGCATCATATCCGCCGGGCTGCACTACATATGCATAAGCTCAAACCTCAAGACTACGATGTCACGGGGCTTCTTCCTTTGAAACATATACTGGCGACCTTGTTAGCACATGAGCGACGCTACCTCATTCCGCCACAACACATCGCTTGTGGCACATTGCCCAGCCTTCAGGCGGCAATTGTCAACCTGTTAGCACAATCGGAAGGACATCTCCTTGCCGACAGCAGCCTGCCGAACAGCGTAGAAACATCACTGGCAGAACGCAATGTCCAGGTCTTGAAGCTGGATTTCAGTGGAGGTCATGGTCAGATGAGCACCTTGATTGAACAACTTGAAAAGTTCTGCATCAACTATCCGGTTAAAGCACTCTGGTGTAATAGTGGATCTTTCATATCGGCAGGCGGGCCGCAGGGAGAACTGTCACTACTGACACAAAAACTAACCGATTACGACTTGCTACTCATTGACGACCAGCATCAACAACTTGCACACGGCCCGTTGGGCATGCCACTCGCCGCAAGGCACTCTCAGAGTTTGTACATAGGCAGCTTGTATGGTGATTTTTGTGATACGTTTAATGTGCATTACCTCTGTAGCACAGAGGGCTGGCCTCGCGGTTTTTTGGCGGGAATGAGTATGCAACAGC
>CAYTIV010000312.1:0-1683 GCA_964437895.1 uncultured Methylotenera sp. | reverse complement strand
TCAAGCCATGGGCTGTGCATTTATGGATGCCGGCAGTGTGGTCACCACCAGCCTAGTGGATGGCGTGCATTTGGACGCACCGCAACATATGACGCTAGGACAGGCGATGGCGCAACACGTTAACGCACTCTTACGTGAATAACGCAAACGGGCTATTGCAGGCATCGCACAGCTCCTTTACCCTCACAAACATATAGTCATCAATGTTTGTGCCCATGAAACACACCCCTCCCAACGACAACGACATTTACAAGACACTGCTCGAATCAACCAAGGCGATCCCCTGGAAAATAGACTGGACCAGCAAGCAATTTAGCTATATCGGGCCACAAATCGAACCCTTGCTGGGTTGGACACCAGACAGCTGGCAGTCAGTAGAAGACTGGGTGGCACGCATACACGAAGAGGATCGTGAACGGGTGTTTAATTTTTGCGTGCAGCAATCTCTGCAAGGCCTAGATCATGAGGCAGATTACCGTGCACTGGCCGCAGACGGCAGCTTTGTCTGGATCCGCGACGTGGTCCATGTGATCCGAACCAGCCATGGCGACCCAGAAGCATTAGTGGGGTTCATGTTTGATATCAGTGAGCGCAAAAAAACCGAAGAGCAATTGCATCAGCTGCAACGCCAGCTTGAGGAATACTCCTATCAAGATGGGTTGACTGGCGTCGCCAACCGCCGCATGCTGGACAGCATCCTGGAGCGGGAGTGGCTGGAAGCGAGACAACATCAGCAACCACTATCACTCATCATGCTAGATATCGACTATTTCAAGCAATATAACGATTTTTACGGCCATTTACGCGGCGATGAAGTGCTTAAGCAAGTGGCACAAACGCTCTCGCATGCCGGGGTTCGTGGCCGCGACTTTTTTGCACGCTTTGGCGGCGAGGAGTTTGCGCTGGTCTTGCCTGAAACGCCTCTCAGCGCAGCGCACAGCATTGCGGAACGATGCAGACAATTGATTTTTAAAGCGCAGATCCCGCACGAAAAATCTGAAGTCAGCCAGATCCTCACCCTGAGCATGGGGGTAGGCAGCATCACGCCATGCACGTCCGATGATCTGCAACAGTTTATCGCATCGGTGGATCAACAGATGTATGCCGCCAAGCGCCAAGGTAGAAACCGTATCTGTAGCCTGTAAGCTGATGGTGCGCTGAAAAAAGGCAGCCAGGATGAAATGCGCACAATACCAACCATGAGACGCACCATCAGAAAACGTCACACCATGAAAAATGAGGTACCCCATGAAAAAAGGGGCGCACAAGGCGCCCCAGTGACCTGCTGGACCGGCAGGTTAAAAGAAGTAATTTACCCCCACAGAAAAGGCATCTACTTCCATTTTTAATGTGTGCGCTGACCCATTAGCAAGCATGGCACTACCCATGCAGAAAATAGGCAACAAGTAAGTGATGGTTTTGTACATGCAAACCCTTTGTTTTAACGATTAAAACAAATATTAGCACAATTGTTAACTTAAATTAACAATTGCAATGGGTTTGAGCCTTGGCGTTGACGGATTGTGGTAGAAAACATACCACCCTGCGCATACAGGGGGCATTAATGTGACAGATGTAATGCTTCAGCTATCGCTTGTTGCCGGGCGGCAGACACAGCAGATTTAATGTGTGCAGGGCCGCTACACGCACGCGCAATCGCACCTGCATCAATAGTGAGGGCTG
>CAYTIV010000311.1:0-1688 GCA_964437895.1 uncultured Methylotenera sp. | reverse complement strand
GGTTAAGCCTGCGCATGGTAGACTTTTCGTATATTCACCGTAGGGAGCATGCATCCATGAGTCAACGCCGACCTCTTGTTTTGACCGCCGTGGGCGTTGGGTTGGCTGTGGCTGCATGGTTGCTCACCCTGCCACAGACGGACGCCGGGCAAAGCGCCGAGGATGCTAGCCGTTTGTCGGGGCGGGGCGATATCCTCAGCCTAGAAAAAATCTCGCAAAAAGCCAAAGCCATTAAACCGGGGCAAGTGCTGGAGGTTGAGCTAGAAAAAAAGCATGGACGCTATGTCTATGAGGTCGAAATCCTAGATGCCCGCAGTCAGGTGTGGGAGCTCAAGCTCGATGCCAAAAGTGGGCAATTGCTAGAGATGGAACAGGACGATTGAGATGCGACTGTTACTGGTAGAAGACGATGTGACACTGGGGCAATCGCTGAGCTTGGCGCTCACGGCGGCGGGCTATGCCTGTGACTGGTTGCAGACGGGCAACGAGGCTAGCATCCAGGGGGCGACTGAGCCCTATGATCTGGTGATTCTGGACCTGGGCCTGCCTGAACGCTCTGGACTAGATGTCCTCGCTGACTGGCGCAGACAGGGCTTGAGCCTGCCTGTGATCGTGCTGACGGCGCGCAGCAGTTGGCAAGAAAAAGTCGAGGCGTTCAATCTGGGGGCGGATGATTATGTGACCAAGCCCTTTCACACGCAGGAGTTGCTGGCCAGGCTTAGCGCCGTGCATAAACGGGCGGTAGGCCAGATCAGTGGCCAGTTAAGCGTCGCCGGCGTGCGACTGGATGAGCACACGCAAACAGTGTGGATCGGAGAGGCGGCGCACATTCTTACTGGTACCGAATTCAGATTGTTGCGCTATCTGATGCTACACCCGGGCAGAGTCTTGTCCAAAAGCGTGCTCACCGAGCATGTGTATGCTTATGACGCAGACAAGGACAGCAATGTGATTGAAGTGTACGTCAACCGTTTGCGCCATAAGATCGGTGCAGAGGCCATCCAGACGAAGCGTGGCCAGGGCTACGTATTCAGGCAGACGCCGACATGACTTCTCTGCGTAGGCAGTTGTCACTGGGGCTTGCGCTGAGTCTGGTGGGGCTGTTGACCCTGCAATGGGCCGTGGTGACGTTTATGATTGATGACCTGATTCAGTCGCAGATGACAGCCCGCATGCAACAAGAGGCCGAAAGCCTGCTGGCGGCGGCTTCAGTGGATGCGCATGGACGCTGGCAACTAGAGCCGCGAGTGATGACCGCCACCTATCAGCGGCCATTCTCTGGACATTATTTTGTGCTGATCGGGGCTGATCGCACCCGGCTGCAATCCCGCTCTTGGTGGGATTGGGCGATGGCGGCAGCGCCGCTGGCCGTGGGGCAGGAGCAGGTCAGACAGGTGTCTGGACCGGAAGCTCAGCCGCTGCTGATGCTGGGGCATGGTTACCGCAAGCAACATCAGCGTGTGACCATCTACGTAGCGGAAAGCCTGGCGCCTTTGCAGCAAAGTGTGCGTTGGTTTCACTGGATCTATGGCGGTTTCTCCCTGCTCGGCCTGATGGCGCTACTGGCCCTGCAACGCTGGATTGTCGTGCGCAGTCTGCACCCTTTACAACAGATCAAGCAGAGTCTGGCCCAAGTCGCGAGTGGTGAGCTGCAGCAGATTCATAGCCGCGGGCCTGCGGAGGTGATG
>CAYTIV010000310.1:0-1690 GCA_964437895.1 uncultured Methylotenera sp. | reverse complement strand
GCTACAGTGAGAGCTACATCAATTTTGTATCATGCTTTAGAAATAGAGATAAATCAATGATAATAAAAAACTTTACTATAACTTTACTATCCCTATTATTTATTTCTTCATGTTCATCAAATGCAGGTGAATTAAGCTTTATGGTCAACTTTCCAAAGTCTTCAAAGGTTCTTACTGAATCTGAAAAAATATCATTAAAAAAGAAAATAGCAGTAAAGAATACTGAAATCTTTACTGATGAAGAGTTACAGGCTTTAGGTGTATTAGAAGTGGTTATAAAGTAGCGTTACATGTAATGAAAATAGTTGAAACTGATATGGGTTGGAATGCAATAGTTAAGGAGCTTAAAAAGCTTCATAACAAATCTATTGAAGTTGGTATATTTGAAGACGCTGGAGAGTATACTAAAAGTGGTAAAAGCATAAGTGTTGCAAGTGTAGCAAATATACAAGAGTACGGAGCTACATTAAAGAGAAATGATAAAGTAATAGGTAGTATACCACCTAGACCGTTTATGAGACCTAGCTTAGAGGGCGGTAAGTTAAATGATTTAATGAAGTTACAAGAAATATTAATAGGTCAATTAGAAAGCAGAACACCACTAAGTTATAGTAAAGTATTAAAGCAAGTAGGAGAGAAACAAGAGAAGGTGATAAAGAAACTAATAGAAGACAAATCTACACCTCCTAATGCTACTAGTACTATTAAAGCTAAAGGGTTTAATGATCCATTGATACACACAAAGAAAATGTTAGAATCTGTAAAATGGAAACGTAAGAAATGAGTATATCAATAGACTTTGCTGAGTTCATAGAAACTATTACTATATACACTACTACTTACTCAAGAACAGATGGTAAAGCTAGTAAGAGCGAAACATCAAGCACTATAGAAGCAGTAGTACAACCTTACTCAGAAACATCTTTAAATAGTAACCCAACTATGAGAGATAAAAGTCTTGAAGGTAAAGATACAAAGGGAACTATCTTATTAATAACTGACTCAGACTTAAAGATAGATAATACTAATACATTCTTAGATTATGATGATAAAAAGTATAAGATAGATCAAAGAATGCCTTATAACAAAGTAATAGGACATTATGAGTATTTAGCCTGTATGGTGAAAAGTTAATGACTAGCATATACGATATATATAAGATAATCCAAAACTTTTTAGTAAGTAAGACTACTTTAGATAGTGATAATATCATCATTAACTATGAGAATGGAGATATACCTTCAGGTGACTACATAGGCTTATATATAGAAAAGATTGAACAGTATTCTAACTATGAGTATGATGTTGACGAAGATGGTAATCTTATACAAGAAACTATTCAAGAAGTACCTGTAATGATTGACTTTTACGGTGGCTTATCAGAACTAGCATTAGAGATACAAGCCAAGTTAAATATGAATACCTGGAGAAGTGATTTAGAGATTGAAGGCTTGACTATTAGTGAGATTGGATCAGTAGATAATCTAAGTAGACAACTACAAGAAGAAGAATTTTTAGAAAGGTATCAATTAAGAGTTATATTCCAATTGATAAACACAGCAACAGATACCACTACATCAGATGAGATTATAGATGATGTTCAAATTGATGTGACAATAACAACAGATGGGAATGCAATAGACCCAGACTTATGTATTTTAGATAATATAGTAATAATAGAGGAGATATA
>CAYTIV010000309.1:0-1693 GCA_964437895.1 uncultured Methylotenera sp. | reverse complement strand
TAACGGCATCACACGCTGACGCATGAAGTTACGGTCATAACTGATGTCAGTATTGCTTTCGTCCTCGACCCACTGTAGGTGGTGTTCAGGCGCATATTGCAGCAACGCTGCCTTGGGCACGCCTAATACAGGCCTTAGCAAGCCGCGAGCGGCATCCCATACCCCCATGGCACTCAGCCCTTTTACGCCCGCCCCACGCATGAGTTGCAAGAGCACGGTCTCTGACTGATCCTGCATATGATGGGCAGTGACGATAGCGTCTGCGGCCAATGTGGCCCGCACGCGGGCAAGCGCCTGATAGCGGGCTTCACGCGCCACGGCCTCGACCCCGAGGCCAGCCTGCAAATCAAGCTGAACGCGCTCACTGTAGAAAGGCACCTGGTGTGCGACGCATAACTGCTCACACGTGGCTAGCCACGCATCGGCATGTGCGCTCAGGCCATGGTGTATATGCATGGCAGACAAGTTAAAGCCAAAGCGGGGGCGTAAGGCAGACAGGAGATGTAACAGTACGACAGAGTCGACACCACCACTCAACGCCAGTAGCAAATGTGGCTGAGAAGTCGAACTCGCTGAGTGGTCAGCCAGAAAGGCCGTGATGACACTTTCCAGCTGATCGGTGAGGCCAGGATTATTTTTCACTGCTGGATTTGAATTTACCGTAACTCATCAAGCGCTGATAACGTGTCTCGAGTAATTGAGGCACTTTTTTGGCTTGCAGGGTTTTGAGTTGCTGCGCGATGGCCTGGCCGATGCGTTCCATCACCTCTTCGTAGTTGCGATGCGCGCCGCCAAGTGGCTCACTAATGATGTTATCTACCAGTCCCAAGGATTTCAGTCTATCCGCGGTAATACCCAGAGTTTCCGCGGCATCAGGCGCACGGCTGGCGCTCTTCCATAAGATAGAGGCGCACCCTTCAGGGGAAATGACAGAATAAGTGGAATATTGCAGCATGTTCAAATGGTCTACCACACCCAGCGCCAGCGCACCACCTGAGCCGCCCTCACCAATCACCACTCCGATAATCGGTGTTTTCAACTCAGCCATCACGTAAAGATTGCGGGCAATCGCTTCTGACTGGCCACGCTCTTCAGCACCAATACCAGGATAAGCACCCGGTGTATCAATAAAAGTGATGATAGGCAGCTTGAATTTTTCGGCCAGGCGGAACAAACGCAAGGCTTTGCGGTAGCCCTCTGGGCGAGGCATACCAAAGTTGCGGTACTGGCGTTCTTTGATGTCACGCCCTTTTTGGTGGCCCATGACCATGACAGGTATGCCTTTAAAACGTGCTATGCCACCCACAATCGCCGGATCGTCGGCAAAAGCACGGTCACCATGCAGCTCCTGAAAGTCGGTAAACAGCGCATTAATGTAATCAATGGTATAGGGGCGTTGCGGGTGACGCGCCACCTGCGAAATTTGCCAGGCACTCAGGTTCTGGTAAGTGTCTTGTAACAGTTTGGTATTTTTCTTTTGCAGCAGGTCCAGTTCTTTTGAAATATCCAGGGAATCATGTTCATCGTGAGATACCTGCAAGGCATCGATCCGTTTTTCCAATTCGGCAATCGGTTGCTCAAAATCAAGATAAGTCAGTTTACTAGGCGTCAGACGTTTTGCACTCATGGTCAATTCCAATATGAGTTCTTAAAAAAAAGTTCAGGCATTATAAAGGATTTTGACGTTTTCTTT
>CAYTIV010000308.1:0-1731 GCA_964437895.1 uncultured Methylotenera sp. | reverse complement strand
CATGCCGCTATCCTTGATCAACTTGGTAATCTTTTTGGCCAGATCGCTATCGATGCCATCACGGACACTGAGGTCTTGCTTGACCTTGTTGCCAGACACCTTCTGTACATCCTTGTGCTCTAGGCGCTTGGAGGAGTCTGGTTCCTTTTTCTCCATGGCAGGCAACAGAATATCCTTGACCTGATCCAACTGAAAATCGTTGTCACCATGCAGCGTGATCACTTTTTCTTTTTCATTAAAGTCGATTTTGGCAGAGGTGCCTTTAAAATCGTAACGGTTGGTGATCTGCTTGCTCGCTGCGTCAATCGAGTTTTTCAGATTGACCATATCCACTTCGGATGTAATATCAAAACTCGGCATATTAAATCCCTTTCAAATCTTGGCAGGATGCACCACTAACGATGCATCCAGACACCTACACTTACTCAAAGTGACAAACGTAGTCTACGGTTTCAATCACTTCAATATCAAAACTGGAGCTACCCGGCACAGTGAATTTTTCACCCGCCTTGTAAGTGGTCCAGTTTTCCTGGTCTTTTTGACGAACCTTGCAGACACCGTCATTGATTTCCATCAGTTCTGGTGAGCCGGTATTGAATGTCAATGTGCTTGGGAAAATTACACCCACGGTGCAACGCGTGCCGTTCGGAAAAAGCACGGTATGGCTAACACATTTACCATCAAAGTAAACGTTGGCCTTCTTTTTTACACTGACGTTATCAAATTGCGCCATGTTAAATTCCTTATCAATACAAATTACGACTATATCACACGTAGTTGGCTTGGGCGCGGCGAGCAAAGCCCGCTCGCGCCAGGCACATTACATGGCAGCAACGATCTGGTCACCCATCTCGGAGCATGACACACGCTTGGTGCCTTCTTCGTAGATATCACCAGTACGGTATCCGGCTGCCAGCACTTTCTTCACAGCGTTTTCAATACGTGTCGCTGCGGCTTCGTTATCAAAGCTGTAGCGCAACATCATCGCTGCAGACAGGATGGTGGCAATCGGGTTCGCCAGGTTTTTGCCTGCGATATCGGGCGCAGAACCGTGTGAAGGCTCGTACAACCCTTTTTTGCTCTCATTCAGAGAGGCAGAAGCCAGCATGCCGATAGAACCGGTGAGCATAGAAGCTTCATCAGACAGGATGTCACCGAAAATGTTGCCGGTCACCATCACATCAAATTGCTTAGGATTGCGGATCAGCTGCATCGCTGCGTTGTCCACGTACATGTGGCTCAACTCAACTTCTGGGTATTCTTTAGCCACATCGATGACGATTTCTTTCCAGAACTCGGTCGTTTCCAGCACGTTGGCTTTATCCACGGAGCAGAGTTTTTTCTCACGCTTCATGGCAATTTGGAAAGCCACATGCGCGATACGGCGCACTTCTGGCTCGCTGTAGATCATGGTGTTGAAGCCTTCACGCACACCTTGCTCATTGGTACGCATACCGCGTGGCTGACCAAAGTATACGTCACCTGTCAGCTCGCGCACGATCATGATATCCAAGCCAGCAACGACTTCTGGTTTGAGAGTAGACGCATTGGCCAGTTCTGGGAACAAGACGGCTGGGCGTAGGTTAGCAAACAAGCCTAGGTCTTTACGAATAGCCAGCAAACCACGCTCAGGGCGCAAAGGGCGATCTAGATTGTCGTACTGTGGGCCGCCAACAGCGCCCAGCAACACGGCGTCAGCCTTGCGGCAGATGTCTTGTGTGAATTCTGGAT
>CAYTIV010000307.1:0-1731 GCA_964437895.1 uncultured Methylotenera sp. | reverse complement strand
GCGTACGGCCGTTAGCCGTCATCCCGCTCTGTGCAGCCCGGACTTTCCTCCCCCTAGCAAATGCTAGGCGGCGACTGTCTAGTTGGCTTCAATGCCATTTTACCACGTCAGCACGTCACCCTATAATGTGCACAGATCTTGATTGGAAATCAGCCTCATGACCACCTTAGAAAAACCGGGGCAATTGCACCCCTCCTGGCAATCCGTGCTCGGCAGCGAGCTTGAGCAACCTTATATGCATGACTTGCGCGCTTTTCTGCAACAGGAAAAAACCGTTGGCAAAACCATTTTCCCACCGGGCGCGCTGATTTTTAACGCCTTCAATCACACGCCGTTCGATCGGGTACGCGTAGTTATCATCGGTCAGGACCCCTACCACGGGCCCGGACAGGCCCATGGCCTCAGTTTTTCGGTGCAGCAAGGTGTAGCCCTGCCGCCATCACTGATCAATATTTTCAAAGAAGTGCAATCAGACTTAGGCATACGCATGAGTGGCAGCGGCGATCTGACGCCTTGGGCGGACCAAGGGGTGTTATTACTCAACGCGACGCTGACGGTTGAAATAGCTCAAGCCGGATCTCATCAGAATCGGGGCTGGGAAGCCTTTACCGATGCAGCCATCGCCGCCCTGAATGCCCGGCGCGAAGGGCTAGTGTTTGTGCTCTGGGGCAGTTACGCACAGAAAAAAGGGGCCATGATAGACCCCGAAAAACATCTGGTACTAAAATCAGTACACCCCTCGCCACTGTCTGCGCACAGAGGCTTCTTTGGCACCCGCCCCTTTTCAAAAATCAATGATTATCTGAGCAGTCGCGGCGAAGCCCCCATTCAATGGGCGCTTTAAGGATGTACCTGCGCATCGGCAATGACACGGCTGTACACGACCTTGCGTGCAGCATACCAATCCAACAGACAGGCCTTGTCCGTGCAATTGGCCTCGCGCCATAGATAAGCCGCTTTGGTTTCTTGCTTGAAGTCGGCCAGTTGCGGCGTCATCGCCTTGGCGTGTTTGTAAAGTTCAAATAAGCGCAGATCCTGCGCAGACAGCTCGGCATCCTCACAGATCAGATGCTCGGTCACAGAACTGGCGCGGGCACAATCGAAGCTCGGCCCCGTCACCACTGACTCCACGGGGGCCTGCGCCTCTGGCGGCGCCTGCTCTGGCACCGGCGATGACTCCTGCGCAGGCGCTGCAGCATCAGCAGGCATGGCCGGCAACACCTCTGGCTCCGAGACTGGCGCCTCATTCACCACCGCAGGTAAGGGATCGGGGGCAGGCTGGATAGGCATAACGATCTGCATGGTCGCGACCTTCCATGCCCACAACCCCTCCCGCCGTAAGGTGAACAACATCTTTTTTTCTGGATGCTGCCGCTCAGCGATGGTGACTTCAAAACGGCCGTAAGACGCATACCCCATGGTCACCTGTGCGGCACCGTCTTCCGCGGACGGCTCAGCTGCCGGGGCGGATGCATCGAGAGGGATAGCATGCCCCTGAAACATCAGTGCCAATGCCTGTGGCGTCACCAGTGCATCCACCATCGGGCCGACAAAAGCAGCCGCCATGGCCGTACCCAACGCCGCCAGCCCGGCCGGGGCGCTTTGTGCAGCAGCCTTTTCAGCCAGCACGGCCTGCACCTGTGCCTTAAAGCTTTCCCTGACCGAGGGGAAATCAATATATTCAGACAAGGCCTGCAGATCCTGATGCTTGGCCGCAGCCTTGATCTGACT
>CAYTIV010000306.1:0-1758 GCA_964437895.1 uncultured Methylotenera sp. | reverse complement strand
GTGCAGCAGGCGGCACGCAATCCACTGGAGTGGGCGATGCTGGGCGGCTTGGTGTTGCTGGGCTGGCTGTTGCTGCTACTGCAATTGCGCGCCTGGTTGCATCTGGCGGTTAAATCTAGCCTGGAAGTCTCGCTGTTGGGTGTGTTGGCGCTGGCGTTTCTGCTGACCAGTGCCGGTTTGGCCATCAATGGGCGCTATTTGAATTTTCCGCTGTTGCTGGTGGCTTTGCCCCTGGGGGCGCTGGTGATTTCACTGCTCTCTGTGCGTGAGCATGCGCCTACCGCCGCGATGGAGACGCGTCCAGCGCACTGGCTGATGGTGAGTCTGTTGATCATGGCGGCCAATATGGCGGTGGCTGTGGCCATACAGGAACCTGGCAATAGCTTGGCATGGTGGTGGACAGGTGCCTGCGCGCTAGCCTTGGCGGTGTTGCCTATGAGAAGCTGGCAGCTACAGCGTTGATTAAAAATAATTTTAAAGTCATACATCATTGCATGATGGAAAGAGTGAGAAGTGATCGTTTCGTGGTTTAAAAAACTGGTACCCGGACTGGTATTTGCCATTCTGTTCTCGGCCCTGCATTTTGGGCTTTGGGCGTTGGCCAACCGAGCCTTGCCGCTGATTAACGTCAAACCTACCGTGAACGGGTTTGCCTATTCCGGTTATCGAGCCAATCAGAGTCCGCTGGAAGGCCAACATCCCAATACGGCGGAGCTGGCACAAGATCTGGATCTGATGCACAAACACACCGGTCACATCCGCTTGTACTCTTCTCTGGATTTAAATGAAGTGATTCCGCTGGCTGCCCGCCGCAATATGAATGTGATTGCCGGGGCCTGGATTGATACGGATAAGCAGAAAAATACGCGTGAAATCTCCGCCTTGCTCGAAAAGCTGGAGAACTACAGCAATATTGACCGCGTGATTGTCGGTAACGAATCCTTGTTGCGTAATGACCTGCCAGTGCAGTCACTGATAGGCTATCTTGATTTTGTGCGTAAGCACAGCACTGTGCCCGTATCGACGGCTGAGCCTTGGCATGTATGGTTGAAGCATCCTGAATTGGTCAAACACGTCGATTACATTGCCGTGCACTTGTTGCCATATCACGAAGGCGTGCCGGTAGAGCGCGCCGTGCAATACACCATAGAGCGCTACAACCAGTTGATGGAAGCGTATCCGCGCAAGAAAATCGTCATTACCGAGGTGGGCTGGCCCAGTCGCGGTCCGGCGATTGGGGCTTCGGTGGCCAGTGAGGTCAATCAGGCACGCTTTATTCGCGAGTTTCTGGCACGCAATGCCATTGAAGACCTCGATTTTTACCTGATGGAGGCTTTCGATCAGCCGTGGAAAGTCGCCCTTGAAGGCTGGGCGGGGGCTTACTGGGGAATGTACAACGCTGACCGTCATCAGAAATACTCTCTGCAAGGTGCCGTGCCGCCGAATACGCGCTGGATTGCCAAGGCGACTTGGTCTACCGTGCTTGCCTTTATTCCCATGATGTTTATCGCTTGGCGATTCAAGCACTGGGGCATAGGCGGTGTGTTGTCTATGGCCGTGCTGTTTCAGGCCTGTATCACTACGCTGACCATTGCCTGGAACCTGCCAGGCGACTACTACTACACCTTGCGTGACTTTGTGGTGCTGATTGGCTTGATTCTAGGGATCGCGCTGACCTCGCTGGTGTTGATGATTTATGCTGCCGAGTTTAGCGAGGTCATGTTTAAACCTTACTGGCGCCGCCTGTTTACGCGCGCA
>CAYTIV010000305.1:0-1775 GCA_964437895.1 uncultured Methylotenera sp. | reverse complement strand
AAAGGCATGGTGCAGGCCGATGCGGTCTGCCAGACAACCGGTTAGAAAAGGCACCACCGCCCCGCCAACAATCGCAGTGGCCAGCAGACCCGAGCCTTTTTTCTCTTGCCCCGTGGGCAAGCCTTTGATCGCCAGCGTAAAAATCGTAGGGAACATGATGGAGTTACACAACCCGACCAGTACCATGCTCACCACCGCCGTCATGCCGGTCGCACTCATGGAGTAAAGCAAACAAGCCATCGCTAACAAGGCATGCGCCATCAGCACGCGCGCAGGCGAAAAACGCGTCAGCGTGTAGATGCCCGTGAATCGCCCCACCATGGCGCCGCCCCAGTACAGCGCAATCAGGCTGGCCGCCTCGGCTTCGGGCATCTGTGTCATGTCCTTGATATAGTTAACCAGAAAGCTGCCCACCGCCACTTCGGCCCCCACATAAGCAAAAATACCCAGCATGCCCAGCAGCAAACCACGGTCGGCCAGTACGGTACGCCAACGGCTATCATCGCGTTGCGCCGCTTCCATGCCACTTAACTGCATGCGCGACACGCCCCAGGCAATCACCACCAGCACCGCAGCGATGCCTAGGTACGGCGTCACCACCCCGCCCGCATGGCTGGATGGTGACAACGAAGACAAAATAAAATAGGCACCAAAGAAAGGGGCCAGAAACGTGCCCAGTGAGTTAAAGGCCTGTGCCATGGTTAGGCGTGAAGAAGCCGTCTCTTTAGGGCCGATGACAGACACACACGGATTAGCCGCCACCTGCAACAGCACGATGCCGGAGGCCAGCACAAACAACGCCGCCAGAAACAGGCCATAGGTATGCATTTGCACAGCCGGATAAAACAACAGACAGCCCAGCGCGGCCAGCGCAAAACCAATGACCATGCCAGTCTGGTAGCCCAAGCGCTCGATCAGGCGACTGAAAGGAATGGAGGTCAGGCCGTAAGCTGCAAAGAAACAAAACTGCACCAGCGCAGCCTGACTATAACTGAGCGCGAATACCGCTTTCAGATAAGGCACCAGGATGTCGTTTAAACAGGTGATAAATCCCATCATAAAAAACAGGACAATCAGAGAAGTCAGGGCTTTTTTATACATAAACACTTTCACCGGCAAACAGCCGCCCACTACACCATAAAAGCGTTTGATTGGGAAGACACGCGCGGGCAAATGCATCATTTAAGCCACAAGCGTCTGAAGATTGCTCCTCAAACACAACACTTGCCTGTCGCCATTTAATCTAGATCAAGTCAGAGGCAGGTTTGCGCTTGACGGCCATCACTGCGCGCTTTTAATATCAAGGAGCGGGGCCACAAGCCTCTATGACTTCACTCACCTCTAGACCAAGGAGTATTTGTATGGCATCAACCAAAGCAACTGAGTCCACCCCTAAAAAAGCCAGCAGCGCTAAAAAAGCCGCCCCTAAAAGCAGCGCGACGGAAAAAGCGGCCAAGCCCGCTACCAGCCGCAAAAAAACCCTCAAACCGGCCATTATCACCAGTGACGAGCGCTACAAGATGATTGAAGTCGCCGCCTACTACATTGCTGAGAAAAATGGGTTTGCTAGCCAAACCATGGATCACTGGCTACAGGCCGAGCAAGAAATCGACGCCAAACTCAATGCCTGATTCAGGTATGTCTTGCGCTTAACAAGACTAGCCCATCAAACAAAAAACCCCGGCATGCCGGGGTTTTTTATATCCATCTCGAGGATTATTTCATCACACGGTTACGGTATTCACCAGTACGTGTATCGATCTCGATTTTGTCGC
>CAYTIV010000304.1:0-1777 GCA_964437895.1 uncultured Methylotenera sp. | reverse complement strand
GACCGGGCGTCCCGCGACGGCGGACAAAGACGTGGGGCGATCCTGTCAAATGGAATAGGAAGGCCGCCGAGACAGGCGTCCCGCTGCGCGTGTTCTGCGCGTCACTGGCGGATGTGTTCGACAACGAGGTGCCGCAGGATTGGCGGGACGACCTGTGGCAACTTGTGAAGGCAACGCCGAACCTGCGTTGGCTGCTGCTGACCAAGCGGATCGGCAATGCGCTGAAGATGCTCCCCGCTGACTGGCCATATCCGAATGCCGGGTTGATGGCGACGCTGGCGAACCAGGAAGAATGGGATCGGGACTTCCGCAAACTGATGGCCGTTCCCGCAGCGTGGCACGGCGTGTCGGCAGAGCCCTTGCTCGGTCGGATCGACATTGGCGACGCACGCCCGGACTGGATCATCACCGGCGGCGAGAGCGGCCCGAACCGTCGCCCGCTGGACATGGACGCCGTCCGGTTCATGCGCGATCAGTGCGCCCGCAATGGCGTCACGTTCCACCACAAGCAGAACGGCGGCCTGCGCGGCAAAGACAACGGATGCCTGGTCGATGGCGTCGAGCACAAGCATTTTCCACCAGCGCTGGCAGCATGAAGGACCACTCACACCCTGATCCCCGAGACTAAGCAAAGGAAAGAGCTTTGCTGCTACCAAACCCCTATGGAGATTTGAAGATGGATTCAGAAGATCGCTCCACTCAGAAGGATACATCTTCCAGTGCAGTCACATCGTCACTGAGTGATCTGATCGCGCGGCTGGAGAAGGCGACGGGGCCGGATCGGGAGTTGGATGCTCACATCGCAGCATCCGTTGGCCTGCCGATGATGTTCTGCGACTTTGACACCGGGTGTTACCATGGCGATTGCATCTCTCCCGGCTGCGGAAAGCCCCTTGGGCTGACAGACGAGCGCAGAAGCTACCCCAACGATTGGCGAGACGACGAGCGGTTGCCCCACTTCACCTCCTCCATAGACGCGGCGATGACGCTGGTGCCGGAGGGAATGGAAAAGGATTTCACCGACCTCTACGGGGTTGCGCGAGTCTCTGTTGGGATCAACGCCGAGCCCGGCCCGTTCTACGGAACCCACGAGGGTGGAAGTTTAGCCATCGCCCTCTGCATCGCGGCCCTCAAAGCCCGTTCCCTCCCCGCAATCTGACCTCACGTAGGAGATTTGAAGATGGATTCAGAAGATCGCTCCACTCAGAATCATGGATCGTCCGGGGCACGGGCATCGTCACCAGGTCTAACACCTGCTCTTGCAGCTAAGGTGCTTGATGGTTGCGAATACGGCGATGAGTGCTCGCGTGAGTTTGAGGCGATGCTGAAAGCCAACGGCCTTGTGGCCGTCTTTGGCGCTAGCGATGACCTGATGGAATTCCGTGGCGCTATCCACGATGAGGTCGGATGCTATGACGGCGGCACCGCGTACCTAGCCCGCGATGGGCTACTGCACAACGATTGCGACGACGACCGTTGCCCGCACTTTCACCGGGCGAAGAAGCGAGCGGCCTTCATTGAAGCAGTATGGGGCGATGACGGTGACGGGTTTTCGTGGAAGTACAAAACCGAAATTCCGCACGAGAAGTTCACCGTCAAGGAAGACGGCGAGAATTATTGCGAGGGCATCGTCTTTGCGCTGTCTGATGTGAAGGCGGCCCACTCACTCTCGGAGCCATCACCATGACAACGGATGATCGCCTTCTGAGTGGAGCCTCTTCCCTTCCCCCAAACAAATCCAGCGGGGATATAGGAGAGCTTAAGCCTTGCCCGTGGT
>CAYTIV010000303.1:0-1791 GCA_964437895.1 uncultured Methylotenera sp. | reverse complement strand
GTAACTTGTACTATTTCACCGCCCCCTCCACCTGGACCAACAGAACTATTAACATTTGAATTATTACTTCCACCATTTGCACCGCTACCTATAGCTAATACTGACATTTTTAATGCTGTACCTGTATAAGTAAAAGTACCATTAGCAGTAATTACCGATCTTCTTAATTTACTTATTGGATCATTAACATATTGATTAATTCTATTTTGTTTTGAAACAGAACTATTATACATTGCCAAAGCTTTTTGAGATGCTGTTAAATTAATTAAATAACTAGAATTAGTAACTAATTTATATGTTGCTAAATCACTATCGGAAATTATATCCATAGCTTCATTTGTATCAAATAACCATTGACTAGCTATAGTAGACCCAAATAAAATATCTAAAACATGATCTCTTTTTAGTATCATATTCAAACTAGATAATGTATCAATTAATGATAAAAAAGCTCCTTCATAAGTTGAATTAGCTAACATTGTATCTAACTGTTCACTAGTAATATCATTGCCAAGTAAACTCTGTCTAATATGTAATCCTATTGCTGTTGTCATTGTATTTTTCCTTATTCTGTAATTACAAATTTATAACTCTGTGCATTAGGAGTTAATGCACCTGTAGCACTATTATTTATTTTTACGCTTACTGTATTATCAGCACTAACCCAACCATAAAAACTTAAACAATCCTGTAATCCTTGTAAAGGTGTTACATCTACATTATATTGTTTAGTACTATCTAATCCTGGTATAGTAAATGTTTGCGTTTGTGCTGTATGGTTAGATATTGAAGTATAAGCACTATTAGGAGTTGCAACAGCAGTTTTAACAGTAATAACATTTCCAAGTTTAACGTTTATCTCATCTAATTCAGTTACTGTTGTGTTAATATGATTATCTAGTTTATTTTCTACTCTATCAACTTCCTCCTGAGCTAGTCCGTTCATTGTATCCATACTAGGTATTAATAGTCTCCAAGCTCCAAGGTCTCCTATTAATGGTGTAGTAGGTTTTATTAAATATTCTGTGCTACTAGGTGGTGAAGGCATATCAGGATAAAAAGTATATATACCTGATATAGTATACAAATAACTACCACTTTCTACATTTGTTATATCAATATCTTCTATAGCATCAATTACTACATCAGGATCATCTGTAGCAAGAAACATTATACTTGCACCACCTGATTTTAAATACTGTGTCCATTCACCAATTACATATAATTTATAATTCATTTTCTTACGAGTAGGTTTTTGCAGTTCTACATCATAGCCATTTTCTTGCTCTGCAAGTGTTAATGCTTGTCTTTGAGTTGGATTATCATAAGCCCATCTAAAGTCATCTGGCATTGTTGGTATTGTTATTGGCATTTTTTTATCCTTTTAAACTAAAGTAGTAACTAAAATAAAATCAGTATATAAGCTTTTTCTAGTTAAATTAGTTGCTTTCACTCTTATCTCGTAATCTGTACCTGCTAATAAACCTGTTATAGTATATGTTAACACATTACCTATGTTTAAACACAATATTGTTTCATTATTGGTAATATCAAATACATTTACTTTATAACTAGTAGCACCTTCAACTGCTTCCCATTCTATTATAATTGTGTCAAAACTTACAGATGTTTGTGTAAGCCCTGTTGGAGTTGGTAAAGGTGTTAAATATGGTTCGTCACCATCTTCTGCTAGTTCACCATCATTGAATCCAAAAGCATCAGAATCTTCGCTCCATCCAAAATAATGATCTGAATAAGTAGCCACTAATAAATTAATTGGTAAACTAGCAC
>CAYTIV010000302.1:0-1806 GCA_964437895.1 uncultured Methylotenera sp. | reverse complement strand
TGCCTGGTGATCGTGCGTGAAGACCTGCTGGAGCAGGCATCTCCTTTAACGCCAGCGGTATTTCATGGGAAAACGCAGGCTGAAAATCAGATCATGATCAATACGCCGCCTACCTACAGTATCTATATCGCCGGGCTGGTATTCGAATGGCTGTTGGCGCAAGGCGGGGTCGAGGCGATTGAGCAAGTGAATATTGCCAAAGCCAATCTGCTCTACCACTATCTGGATCAAACCGAGTTTTACAGTAACCCGATACAAGCGGCATACCGTTCACGCATGAATATTCCGTTTACGCTGCGTGACGAGCGTTTGAATGATGCCTTCTTAAAAGCGGCAGATGCACGTGGCTTGTTGCAACTCAAAGGTCACCGCTCGGTTGGTGGCATGCGTGCCAGCATGTATAACGCCATGCCTATCGAAGGTGTGCAAGCGTTGGTCGAATTCCTGCAGGAATTTGAAAAAAATAATTCATAAAACACATTAATTTGTTACTTTAAATGTCTGATTCATTAAAACAATTTAGAGATAAAATTGACGCCATTGACGGCCAGATGTTGGCCCTTGTCAATGAGCGAGCAAAGCTTGCGCGGGAAATCGGGCATTTAAAAGATGACGGTGTCATTTACCGTCCTGAGCGTGAGGCACAGATCATTCGCCGACTACAGGCTGAAAATGAAGGCCCATTGTCAGCAGAAGCCGTGAGCTATATTTTCCGTGCTGTCATGTCAAATTGTCGCGCGCTAGAAAAAGAACTGGCGATTGCCTTTCTCGGCCCGCTGGGGACATACAGTGAAGAGGCGGCACTCAAACAGTTTGGCGAAGGCCGCCAGGCCGTGGTCTGTGGCAGCATTGATGAAGTCTTCCGTACCGTAGAGTCCGGTCAGGCCGACTATGGTGTCGTCCCTGTTGAGAACTCTACCGAAGGGGCTGTAGGGATTACCCTGGATTTGCTGTTGGCCAGTCCTTTGCAAGTCGTGGGCGAGGTCAACCTGCCTGTGCATCATTGCCTGCTTTCTGCGCAACAGGACCTCAGCCAGATCACCCATGTGTTTTCACATGCACAGTCTTTGTCACAGTGCCATGAGTGGTTAAATAAAGCGCTGCCGGGCGCACAGCGTGAGGCGGTGACCAGCAATGCGCGCGCTGCGCAAATGATTCATGAGTTAGTAGCCTCACAAGGCACATTTGCTGCCGCGATTGCCAGCAAGCGCGCTGCTGAACTGTTTGACCTCAATATTCTGGCTGAAAATATCGAAGATGATCCGAAAAACACCACCCGTTTTCTGGTGATTGGCAATCATGGGGTTGCGCCTTCAGGCGAGGATAAAACGTCCCTGGTGATGAGTGCACACAATAAGCCGGGTGCAGTGTTGCAATTGCTGGAGCCTTTGTCACGCCATGGCGTCAGCATGACCAAGCTTGAGTCCCGTCCCTCGCGCCAGAGCTTGTGGAACTATGTATTTTATGTCGATATCGAAGGGCATCAGCAACAGCCTGCTGTGCAAGCCGCATTGGCTGAATTGGTCGAGCGTGCGACTTTCCTTAAAGTGTTGGGTTCTTACCCAACCGCCATTATTTAAGTATATCTATGACTGACTTATCTGCATTAGCCCCGGCCAATATCCGTGCCATTGCGCCTTACCAAGGTGGCAAGCCCATCAGCGAACTGGCCCGTGAAATGGGTTTAAACGAGGCCGATATTGTCAAACTGGCTTCCAATGAGAACCCTTTGGGCATGAGCCCTAAAGCACAAATGGCGCTGGAAGAGGCGATCTATGACATTGCCCGTTATCCCGATGGCAATAG
>CAYTIV010000301.1:0-1822 GCA_964437895.1 uncultured Methylotenera sp. | reverse complement strand
CCTTAAAGCTTTCCCTGACCGAGGGGAAATCAATATATTCAGACAAGGCCTGCACATCCTGATGCTTGGCCGCAGCCTTGATCTGACTGACGACCCAATACGGTGAGGCCAGCACACTGATGACCAACAGGCCGACCAGTGCGATGATCAGGATATTCTGTTGTTTGCCGCCCATATGCCCCCCCCCGTGATTTAGGTGTTAAAGTAATTTCCAATGCATGGTTTGCCCGGCACGCAAGGGCACCAGCACATCGTCATCAAAAGGAATATGCTCAGGCACTTGCCAAGCAGTCTTGCGCAACGTGACCTGCTGTTGGTTGCGCGGTAAGCCATAAAAATCTGCGCCATAAAAACTGGCAAAGCCTTCCAGCTTATCCAACGCCCCAGCCTCTTCAAACGCCTCGGCATAGAGTTCCATGGCCGCGTGCGCCGTATACATGCCGGCACAGCCACAACTGGCTTCTTTGGCCGAACGTGGATGCGGGGCACTGTCCGTGCCCAAAAAGAATTTGGCAGACCCCGAAATAGCCGCGTTGACCAGCGCCTGACGATGGGTTTCGCGCTTGAGCACGGGCAGGCAGTAGTGATGTGGGCGGATGCCGCCAGTAAACATGGCATTCCGGTTCATCAGCAGGTGATGGGCGGTGATGGTCGCCGCCAGCGTCGCGGGACCTGCAGCCACGAACTCGGCAGCATCACGGGTGGTGATGTGCTCAAACACGACTTTAAGCCCCGGAAAATCTTTAAGCAGTGGCTGCAAATGACGCTCGATAAATACCTTCTCACGATCAAACACATCCACCTCACCATCGGTCACCTCGCCATGAATCAGCAGAGGCATGCCCTGCTTTTCCATTTCGGCCAGCGCCGCCGCACATTTGTGCAAACTAGTCACCCCGGAGTCACTGTTGGTTGTTGCGCCAGCGGGATACAGCTTTACCGCATGCACCACACCGCTGGCGCGGGCCGCCGCAATCTCGGCCGCAGGCGTATTGTCTGTCAGGTATAAGGTCATCAACGGCTCAAACGCCATGCAGGCAGGCAACGCCTGCTTGATGCGCTGATAATAGGCTTGCGCCGCTTCTGCTGTGGTCACCGGCGGACGCAGGTTAGGCATGACGATGGCCCGGGCAAATTGTCTGGCCGTATCAGGCAGCACCGCTTGCAAGGCTTCACCATCACGCAGGTGCAAGTGCCAGTCATCGGGGCGGGTCAGGGTTATTTCAGTCGTCATTCATCGCTACCTTTATCATGATTCAGAGTCATCGGCGCCTGCTGCCTTGAGCGCAAGGGCCGCTTCATACAATTCGTTTTTCTTGTGTCCGGTAATGTCAGTGGCCAGCGCCACGGCCTGCTTGAGTGGCAACTCTTGTAGCAAGCGCTGCAAGACACGCAGCGTCTCCTCAGCCAGCCCTTCGACCGCCACGACTGGCGCCGGGTGTAGCAGCAACACAAACTCGCCGCGCTGCTGATTAGGATCACTTTTCAACCAGTCTACCGCATCTGTCAACAGGCAAGTGTGTATGGTCTCAAAGGTTTTGGTCAGCTCGCGTGCCAGCGTGATTTGACGCTGGCCGCCCAGCGCCTCTGCCAAATCCTGCACACACTCGACGATGCGGTGAGGGGCCTCATAAAAGACCAGTGTGGACGGAATCGCCTTGAGTATTTGCAGACGCTTACGACGCTGTGAGGCGCTGGCGGGTAAAAACCCCTCAAAATAAAACCCCGGGCTGGTAATGCCCGCCGCAGACAAGGCCGTAATCAGTGCGCTTACGCCTGGGATGGGCACCACAGAAATACCTGCCGCCCTGACCGCTTGCAC
>CAYTIV010000300.1:0-1824 GCA_964437895.1 uncultured Methylotenera sp. | reverse complement strand
ACCGCCGAGGGGTCGAGGCCCATCAGGTGCGGGCGGTCGCCCATCAGGTGCGCGGCGTAGCGGCGCACGAGGGGCATCTCCGCGGCCTCGCTCATCAGCCGCAGGAGGGCCTTGTCCTCGTTGCGCGCGTCGAAGCCCGCGTCGAGCATGCGCTGGACGTACGGGTGGGAGGCGAGCGCCGAGAGGCGGGCGGCGTCGGCGGGGCTCATCGTGCCGCCGTCGCCCAGGAGGATGGGAGCGTTCATGGTGTTGTGGTCTCCTCAGGTGTGGCGGGCGATCACGCGCCCTGCATCAGGAACGGGTTGACGAGCACGGGGATGGACCCGCTCGCCGAGGTCGTGGTCAGGCACGTCCCGACCACCATGCTGTTGACGCCCGCGGAGGGCGCGGCGTTCTTGGCGGTGCCGGTGGTGCCCGCGACGGCGAGGTTGTCGCCCGCGGAGACGCCGGAGCCCGAGTCCGTGACCGTGGCGTAGCCGCTCACGATCACATAGACGGTCTCCGTGTCCGCGGCGGCGTTCGCCGCGACGCCCACGACGCCCTCGACGGGGTCGGCCCCGCCCGGCATCGCGACCTTGGCGCCCGTCGAGGCGACCACGATCCTGTTGGCGGTGATGGCGCCGTTCGCCACGAACGGCAGCACCACGCCGCCCATGCGCGGGCGCTCGCCGATGAGCACCGCGACGTTCTCGCCCGACACGGCGGACTCGAGCGCGAGGCCCACCACGGCGGCGTCGGCGGGGGTGGAGATGCTGGCCGAGATCACGGTGCCGGTGGCGCCGCCGACGACGAGCACGTCGCCGCGGGTGATCGTGCCTCCGGCGACCGCGGCCCACACGCCGTTGGAGACGATGGAGATGGCGCTGTTGGCGCTGGACGAGCCCGCCTGGTAGGCGAGCCCGAGCACCTTGGCGCGGGTGTTGGCGGCGCCCGGCAGCGCGCAGGTGTCGTTGCTCGCGCCCTGCACGAGCACGGCGCCCGCGGCGACGCTCGCCGAGTCGCAGAGCATGGACAGGAGCTGTCCGGGGTTGCGAAGTGCGGTTCCCATTGTGTTGATCCTCGTTCGTGGTGTTGCGGGTGACGGTCAGCCCCGCGGAGCGAGGCGGGCGACGACGTTCTGGGCGCGGCGCTGGCGGACCTCGCGCGAGGCGAGGGCGATGGCCGTGGCGAAGTCCGGGGCCTTCTTCTCGGCGATCATCCGCTCGGCGAGCTCGTAGGCTTCGGTGCTCTCGTCCTTCTCGTCGCCCTGGGGGGCGGGAGCCGGGTGCATCGCGGGGGTGAGCACGCGACCGGAGAGCAGGGCCTTCGCGTCGCCCGTGGGCGGCTGCGGGGCGGGCTTCTCGGGCATCGCGGGGAAGAGGCGGTCGAAGCGCGGGCGGTCGCTCAGGATGAGCGCCACGAGGTCGTCCTTCGACGCCGCGCGACCGGAGGCGATGACGCCCTCCGCGATCTTCTCGGCCTCGGCCTGCTGCGCGGCCTTCATCTCGGCCACCATTGCGGCGAGCTTGTCCAGCATCGCGTCCTCGGCGGCCTCGTCGCCCTCGGCCATGGGCATCGACAGCGCGTCGCCCATCGCGCGCAGGCGAGCGCGGATCGCGTTGTAGCGCTGCATCGCCTTGTCCGCGGGCGAAGCCTCGGCGGGCTGCGCGGCGGGTGCCTCGGCCATCGGGAGCTTCTCCGGCGGCGGGCTCTTCATCATCTCGGGGTCCATCTCGGGCTCCTTTCGCGGGGTGACGGTCACGCCCACGGGGATGTGCACGTCGCCCGGTGCGAGCCCGAGGCGCGTGGCGTTGGCGTGCGCCACTTGCAGCGCTTCCGCGCTGA
>CAYTIV010000299.1:0-1824 GCA_964437895.1 uncultured Methylotenera sp. | reverse complement strand
CTTGCGACGCAATTTTAATTTACAACCAGGTAACCGCACCTTCTTCGGCAGACAATACATTACGACGCATACCGCCAAACAGCTCACGGCCCAGACCGTGCGCATTGTAGTGACGTTTGGCATCGCTCAGCTCTTCCGCCTCACGCTCAGCCCAAGTATCCTCATCAACCAATACGTTCAGTTGACCCACAGTACCGTTCAGACGAATGATGTCACCGTTACGAATCTTAGCGATCGCGCCGCCGGCACTGGCTTCAGGACTCAGGTGAATCGCCGCTGGGATCTTGCCTGAAGCCCCGCTCATGCGACCATCGGTCACGATAGCCACGCGGAAACCTTTGTTTTGCAACACAGCCAGAGGCGGTGTCAGTTTATGCAACTCTGGCATCCCATTGGCCTTAGGCCCCTGGAAGCGCACCACTGCGATAAAGTCTCTTTCCAGCTCGCCACGGTCAAACGCAGCCAGCAACTCCTCCTGCGCATCAAACACGATGGCTGGGGCTTCAATGATGTGACGGTCTTCTGGTACGGCAGAAATCTTGATCACGCTACGGCCCAGATTACCTTTGAGCAAACGCAGGCCACCAGACTCGTTGAATGGATGGTCGGCTGTACGCACAATGGTTTCATCGCCACTTTCGGCTGGATAGTCTTTCCAGACCAGAGCGCCCGCTTCTTTTTCCGGTTTTTTACCGTAATCACGCATGCCACCGCCACTGACAGTGTATACGTCGGGGTACATGTAACCACCTTCAATCAACTCACGAATCACAAAGCCAGGACCACCGGCATTCTGGAATTCGTTCACATCGGCCTTACCATTAGGGTACACGCTGGCCAGTAAAGGCGTTGCCTTGGCCAAGTAGTGGAAATCGGTCCAGTCGATGATGATACCGGCAGCACGAGCCACTGCGACCCAGTGAATCAGATGGTTGGTAGAGCCGCCTGTGGCCAACAAGGCCACCATGGCATTGACGATCACATGCTCATCGACCAGACGGCCGATCGGCACAAACTTGTCCTTTTTAGCGTTTTGCAGTACCAGACGTACCGCTTCACGTGTCAAATCTTCACGCATGCCATCATGCGGATGGATGAAAGCAGCGCCTGGCACGTGCAGACCCATGGCTTCCAGCAGCATCTGGTTACTGTTGGCAGTGCCGTAGAAAGTACAGGTACCTGCACCGTGGTAGGCTGCAGACTCACTTGCCAGCAGTTCTTCACGGTCGCACAGACCCTGCGCATATTTCTCACGCACTTTTGATTTAGAGGTGTTGTCGATGCCGGTGCTCATCGGGCCAGCGGGCACGAATACGCACGGCAAATGACCGAAATGCAATGCACCGATCAGCAAGCCAGGCACAATCTTGTCACACACGCCTAGCAGCAAAGAGGCGTCAAACACATCGTGAGACAGGGCAATCGCCGTGCTCATGGCAATGGTGTCGCGGCTAAACAGGCTCAGCTCCATGCCTGGCTCACCTTGGGTGATGCCATCACACATGGCAGGGACGCCACCAGCCACTTGTACGGTCGCGCCGTGCTTGCGAGCTTCATCCCGGATAATGTCGGGATAGTTCACATAAGGCTGGTGCGCAGACAACATTTCGTTGTAAGCGGTGACAATACCGATGTGTGTGGGTTTCTCGGCATAAATCTTGAACTTGTCGTTTTGCGGCATAGCAGCAAACGCGTGGGCCACATTGGCACAGCCCAGACGGTCTGGGCCTTTTTCACGGTTCAGATAATCATCGATACGTTGCAAGTAGGCCTTGCGGGTCGGACGGCTACGCTCGATGATGCGTTCTGTTACTTCAATGTGAG
>CAYTIV010000298.1:0-1862 GCA_964437895.1 uncultured Methylotenera sp. | reverse complement strand
AGGGTCAGGCTAAAGCCGATGAGGCTGAGCAGGTAACAGCCTTTGAAGAAGGTGGTGCCATAGCGCAAGCCATAGCCGATGATCAGCCACAGATAAACGCCGATGAATACGCCAGCGTGCGAGCCTGAAATCATCTGCTCAAGCGAGGTGGCGGTGATATCCATAATCATGGCCGTCCATTGTCTGCGCTCGTTTTTCTGCGGATTTCGCAGAATATTAAACAGCATGAGGAAGCCAAAGCCCAAGTAAAACAAACACAACAGCACCGGCTCGATACGGCTGTGATTAAAAATCAGGTACAGCGTGATCAGACTGACAAACGCGACACGAATCAAGGCCTGCTCAGTTTCATAACTGATAGACTTGATTTCTGTCACCTTCTGTTTAATCTGGTTAACTAAATCACGCATGTTTGATCATGTCTGTTGCCAATACTGGACTATCTCACGGAAAAATTCTTACCTATGTTGATAGTTAACGGCCTTTTTTTAAATTATCTTAAATTTTAACAGGCGCTCTATGTTTAGAGAAGAAAGTTTACTGTTGAAAAGCTTGTCCGGGCTTGTGTTCTGCGCCATCTGTGTTAAAAATTCAGGGTTCGTTTTTTTGAGTGAAACTTCCACACCATGACCGAGGTTGCTGAAACTGAAACGCCTTCCGTATTAGCCCGCTGGCTGACGCGCAGCCGTATGGCCTTGCCTATTGTGTTTTTTGTTGGCGGGTTTGTCTGGGATGCCATCACCATCGGCAAAAAAGTAGCCCTGTCAGACATGGTGATTTTTGCCTTATATCTCGTGTTGGCGGGCCTGCTGATGTACCAGCTGGCAGAACCTTCTTCTGCAGTTAAAAAGCTGGGTGAACGGCTGCTGAGCTGGTCGTGGTTGCAGCCGCATCTGTCACGCTGGGCGATACAGGACTGGCCTTACTGGATATTACAGTTTCTGTTTGGCAGTGTACTCAGCGCGCTGTTTATCCTGTATTTCAAGAGTTCGAGTTATGGCCTGGCCTGGGTGGTGACGCTGGTACTGGGGGTATTGCTGGTGGCCAATGAGTTTATGGAGGGGGAGTACCGCAGATTCAGTTTGTGCTGGAGCATGTTTGGTCTGTGCGCCATTCTCTGGTGTAACTTTGCCTTTCCGTTTTTGTTTGGCAGTGTGCATGCGGCCTGGTTTTATTTGAGTACATTGCTGGGCGCGACAACGACCTATCTGCTGTATCAGCGTGCGCCGCATCATGCCGGGCGCATCTGGCCAGTATGGTTGATTGCGGCACTGCTGATGCTGGCGTATCGGGCCGATATGATTCCGCCAGTGCCGCTGGTCAAGCAGGCGGTAGTGGTGGCTTATGACCTCGAGAAGTCGCCAGAGGGCTATTGGATGACGGTAGAAAAGTCACCCTGGTGGCAGTTTTGGCGTGTGGACAGCGATCATTTTTATGTGCAGCCGGGGCAAAAGCTGGTGTGCTTCTCTGCGGTGTTTGCCCCGCAGGGCTTGCACACGCGCTTGCTGCACGACTGGCAAAAACGTGAAGGTGGCACGTGGGTGAGTGTCTCTACGCCAGGGTTTGCGCTGACAGGCGGACGTGATAGCGGTTATCGCGGCTATACCTACAAGACCAGCCTGAGCAGTGGCGAGTGGCGCGTCAGAATTCAAACCGAGACTAGGCAAACTATCGCCGTTAATGCTTTTAGCGTGACGGTGCGGCCGCAGGTGGATGTTCAACATCGCACCCGTATCCGCTACTAAGCTCGCTTTTAGCTACCTTAGCTTTGTTTGCCTTCGCAGCGTGCACGGGCTGCGTTATCTTGTGCCAAAAGCTTGGCCAGCCAGGGCAGATGTGGCTCCACGTTCTGGCGCAGTGTC
>CAYTIV010000297.1:0-1875 GCA_964437895.1 uncultured Methylotenera sp. | reverse complement strand
GGCAGCAGGCGAGCTGGGCATCGTGTTGGCCACCAACGAAACCGCAGAGACCTTCCACGCGGCCTTTCCGGACCTGACCAGCCTGCCACTGATCGCGATATTTGTTGAGCGCTTTGCCGATGGCCGTATTTTCACGCTGGGCAACTGGCTGCGCACCCGCTTCGGTTACAAAAACGAACTGCGTGCCGTGGGCGACGTCTTGCGTGATCAGTTGTTCTTCCACAAGCGCGCCGGCTTTGACAGCTTTGTCATTCGTGCCGACCGCTCTGCCGAAGATGCGCTGGCCAGCCTCAACGATTTTAGCCAGCCTTACCAAGGCGGCGTCAATGATGTGCCCGTATGGCGCCGTGTGAGCCGCGCATGAGTTTTGGCGTCAGCATGCTCAAACCAGCCGCCAACAACCCGGCGACACGCCCCGAACTGACGGAGGCGCTGATTGCCTCAGTGCAGGCCAAGCGTGGGCAGGTGGTCGCCTTGCTCTCTGCTGCAGCGTCGGAGTTTCCTGCCATTACCTTTGCCAACAGCTATGGCGCCGAAGACATGGTGTTGACCGACATCATCGCCAAAGAGCAGCTGCCAGTAGAGATCTTTTCACTGGATACAGGCCGTCTGCCGGCTGAAACCTATACCCTGATGGCCGAGGTAGAGCAGCATTACAGCACAAAACCAGTGGTGTTTTTTCCCAAACACGAGGTGGTTGAGCAGTATGTGCGTACACAAGGCATCAATGCCTTTTACGACAGCATAGAACTGCGTAAAGCCTGCTGCCATATGCGCAAGGTAGAACCCTTGCAGCGCGCCCTGACCGGCAAACAAGCCTGGGTAACCGGCATGCGTGCCGAACAGGCTGCCACGCGCAGCAATCTGCCTACACGCGAATTTGATGCTGGCAACGGACTGGAAAAATACAATCCACTGAGTGATTGGACAGAAGCAGAAGTCTGGGCCTATATCCGGCTGTTCGAGGTCCCCTACAATGCCCTGCATGATCAGTTTTACCCCAGCATCGGCTGCGCACCTTGTACGCGTGCAGTTGCGATGGGGGAAGATATTCGTGCCGGTCGCTGGTGGTGGGAAAACCCCGACAGCAAAGAGTGCGGTTTGCATGTAAAGAAAAAATGATTTTCAAGTCACCGAGCCCACGGAAAACACAGGATGTCACAGCGTGTTTTCCGTGGGCTTGATGGCTATATTTGATTGTATAGACTATGACCACTAAACAACCTTTATCACATCTCGACTGGCTGGAAGCTGAAGCCATTCATATTCTGCGCGAAGTCGCAGGCCAGTGCGCCAATCCCGTGCTGCTGTTTTCGGGCGGCAAGGACTCGCTGTGCATTCTGCGTCTGGCTGAAAAAGCTTTCCGTCCCGGCCGCTTTCCATTTCCGCTGATGCATATCGACACCGGTCACAACTATCAGGAAGTCGTGAACTTTCGTGACCAGCGCGCAGCTGAACTGGGCGAGCGCCTGATTGTGCGTTCAGTGGAAGACTCCATGAAGCGCGGCACCGTCGTATTGAAAACGCCAGATGAGCCACGTAACAAACATCAGTCTGTCACCCTGCTCGAGGCGATTGAAGAGTTCGGTTTTGACTGCTGCATAGGCGGCGCCCGTCGTGACGAGGAAAAAGCGCGTGCCAAAGAGCGCATCATGAGTTTCCGTGATGAATTTGGCCAATGGGACCCGAAAAACCAGCGCCCCGAACTGTGGAATCTCTACAACGCACGTGTGCACAAGGGTGAGAACATCCGTGCCTTCCCGATCTCGAACTGGACAGAGATGGATGTTTGGCAATATATCGAACGTGAACAACTGGAACTGCCCAGCATCTACTTTGCGCACCAGCGTGATGTGGTCATGCGTAACGGTGCCA
>CAYTIV010000296.1:0-1877 GCA_964437895.1 uncultured Methylotenera sp. | reverse complement strand
GGTGATTTGGAAGCCTACGAAGGCATGCTGGTGCGGGTCACTACGCCGATGACCGCCTCTCAGAATTACTTCCAGGGTCGTTATGGCCAGGTCACATTGTCTGCAGATGGCCGCATGATCAAGCCTAGCAATATTTATCCAGCTAACTCGGCCGCTGCAGCACAACTGGCTGATGAAAATGCTCGCCGCCGCCTGGTGCTGGATGACGGCAGCAGTGCACAAAACCCAAACCCGATTCCATTTATTGGCGAAGACAATACCTTACGTGCTGGTGATGTGGTGGAAAATCTCACTGGGGTGATCGACCATGGCTTGATTACGGCTTCTGGCACAGGCCCTCGTGATTACAAATTGCACCCGACCGAGCCGGTCCAATTTAGCCGCGTTAACACTCGCGCCGCCGCCCCAGCCAGTGTGCAGGGCAATCTCAAAATTGCCAGCTTTAATGTACTTAACTATTTCACCACCTTTACCAATGGTGCGACTGCCAGCGGTCAAAGCGGCCAAGGTTGCAGTTTGGGCAGCAGCGTCTCGGCCTCTAACTGCCGAGGGGCCAATAACTTAGTGGAGTTTAACCGTCAGCGTAACAAAATTATTCGCGCATTAACGGCGATGAACGCGGATGTGGTGGGCTTGATGGAGATTCAGAACAACGGCATCACTGCCGCGCAAAACTTGGTCGATGGTCTGAATGCGGCATTAGGCAGCAACACCTATGCCGTGATTGCTGACCCGGTGACAGGCACAGGTACGGATGCGATCAAGGTGGCCATGATCTACAAGCCAGCCAAGCTGACACCGGTCGCAGCCGCTTTGTCTGATAACGACATTATCAACAACCGACCCACCTTGGCACAAACATTCGTCGCTGCCAATGGCGAGAAGTTCTCTGTCCTGGTTAACCACTTTAAGTCCAAAAGCTGTTCTGGTGCCGCTGGGGGTGAACAGGATCAGGGCGATGGTCAGGGTTGCTACAACCCGCAACGCATTGCCCAAGCAGACCGCTTATTGCAGTTTATCAATACGGTACAAGCAGCGTCCGGTGACAGCGATGTTGTGGTGATTGGTGACCTGAACGCTTACGGCAAAGAAGATCCTATCCTGACACTGGCAGCCGGCGGTTTGCAAGATCAGCTTGCGCGTTTCAATGGCGACAATGAGTACTCCTACGTGTTTGATGGCGAAGCTGGATATTTGGATCATGCTTTGTCTAGCAGCAGCATGGCGACCCAAGTGACAGGCACTTTGCACTGGCATATCAACGCCGACGAACCGTTTGTGATTGATTACAACACCGAGTTCAAGCCACAAGATCTTTATACCGACAGCCCATACCGTTCATCTGACCACGATCCAGTGATCGTCGGCGTGCAACTCGTGAAAGCCGTCAATGGTAGCAGTCAACGCGACACCTTGGTAGGCACCGCAGGTGACGATGTGATGACGGGTGGCTTTGGTGCGGACACCATCACTGGCGGCGCTGGTCGTGACACTTTTGTCTACCAAAGCATGCGCGATGCCACCGATACCATCACTGACTTTACCCCAGGCGAAGATCAGCTGGACATCACGACCTTGCTGCACAGCATCGGCTATACCGGCAGCCAACCGTTCGCGGATGGTGTGGCGCGCTGGGTGAGTGTGGCTGGTGGTGTGCAATTGCAAATAGACACCGATGGTTTTGCGGGTGCAGCCACCGCCAAGTCACTGGTGACCCTGAAAGGGTTGGCCATGAATCAACTGGACGCATACAGAGATGTGCGCTGGTAATCACATATCAATTAATCATCTGTTTTTAAATATCTAGTGAGAGGGTAGTTGTATGAAAAAAATCAGTTTAATCGCAGCCTTGCTGCTGTCCAGCCAAGCGAATGCTG
>CAYTIV010000295.1:0-1888 GCA_964437895.1 uncultured Methylotenera sp. | reverse complement strand
GATGGCTTTGTCGGTGGTGAGCTTGCTTGCTTTGCTCCTGACCGAAGCGTCATCAGGGCCAAGACGGTGGACGAACTCAGGGCCGCCTGGGAATCGCAACACAACAGGATCAATAGGCTAACTGAATCAACAAGTTAGCCGTTGCATGCAATATGTTTCAACCGGGCAATAAGCACGGGGCGAAGGCAAAAGCCTTTGACTCAGCACTGCGCCGCGCGATAGCTCAAGACAACGGCGAAAGGCTTAGGAAGGCCGCCGAATCTTTGCTAGACGCTGCAGCCGCAGGCGAACCGTGGGCAATTGACAAACTGGCTGACAGGCTTGATGGAAAGCCGGGCCAAAGTGTCGATGTGACTCAAACGATCCGCAAGGTCACAGAGTACAGCGAAGATGAGCTTATCGCTATCGCCTTCGGAAGCGGCGCAAGAAGTGCTGCTGAGGCGGCGAGCCCGGATCAGTCTGCCGAGCTTCATTGAATATCGAGGCGCCGGGTACAAACCTGCCTCGCATCATTCTCTGCTGCTGTCGGCGCTTGAAGACGTAGAGCGAGGCGAGTGCCAGCGGCTAATGGTTTGCATGCCGCCAGGCTCTGCCAAGAGCACTTACACAAGCATCGAGTTTCCTGCGTGGTTCATGGGCAGGAATCCGGCGCTGAGTGTGATTGCAGCCAGCCACACAGCAGAACTGGCCGAGAGATTCGGTCGCAGAGTCCGCAATATTGTCGGCTCACAAGAGTTCAGGGCTGTATTTGGCTTTGGTGTCGCGCAGGATTCTGCAAGCGCCGGGCGATGGGACACAGACAAAGGCGGCGAATACTTTGCAGCTGGCGTTGGTGGCGCAATCACTGGCCGCCGGGCTGACTTAGCTGTGATTGACGACCCGGTAAAGAGCCGGGAAGACGCAGACAGCGAACGAAGCCGAGATAAGGCGTGGGATTGGTACATCAACGATTACCTGACCCGGCTGAAACCTGGCGCACGACAGATCGTCGTGATGACGCGCTGGCACGAGGACGACCTAGGCGGCAGAATCCTTGAGCGAGAGCGCGACAAGTGGCGCCTGATCGAGTTGCCAATGGAAGCCCGTGAAAACGACCCGCTTGGGCGAGAGCCCGGACAAAGGTTGTGGGCTGAGTGGTTCACTGATGAGATGGTGCAGACAGCAAAGCAGGATGTGCGAGGCTGGAACGCTCTTTATCAGCAGCGGCCGGTTCCTGATGACGGCGCGTTCTTCAAGCGTGATTGGTTTGCTGAGTTTGATGAGCCGCCAACAGGGTTGAATTGCTACGGCGCAAGCGACTACGCAGTGACCGATGGCGCGGGCGACTGGACAGAACACTGCGTTATCGGGGTCGACGCCCATAGCAACATCTATGTTTTGGACTGGTGGCGCGGGCAGACTGGTCCTGACGAGTGGATTGAGCGGAAATGCGACCTGATCGCCAAGCACAAGCCGATGTGCTGGTTTGGTGAGTCTGGCCCCATCCGCCGCAGTATTGAGCCGTTCCTAGTCAAGCGCATGAGTGAACGGCAAGTGTTCTGCCGTATCGAGTGGATGGCGTCGATTGCAGACAAGACGGCTCGCGCCAGGTCAATCCAGGCTAGGGCAAGCATGGGGAAGGTTTGGCTACCCAAACACGCAAGCTGGAAAGCTGATGTGCTGGGCCAGCTTCTGATGTTTCCGGCCGGCAAGCATGACGACGCAGTTGATGCTCTCTCGCTGATTGGGCGAGGGCTTGAGCAAGTACAGAACGCAGCAACGCCAAGGAAGCGACAAGCAAACGCTTCAAGTTGGCTAGGCTAACCAAACGCGCAACGCCGAGAGGCGCCCGCACATGACGACAAAAGACGACCTTGCTGATGCCCGCGAGGCATTCCGGCGCATCTCC
>CAYTIV010000294.1:0-1902 GCA_964437895.1 uncultured Methylotenera sp. | reverse complement strand
GGCTGGCGACATCGTCGCCACTGCCCACCATATTCATCACATGCTGGTTCATGGCCGCTTGCCAACGCTCGTTACCAAACGGCGTGGCCACCTGCGACATCACCACCGGGCTACTTTCAGCCACGCCCGCAGCACTCAGCCATGGACTATTGGGTAAAGCCTGTGCGACAGGCTGCGTCAACGTATTCATCGATTCGATACCTGCATCAGCGCCACGGCCTTGTGCCGCAGCACGTGCGAGCGCGGGATCCAACGCCGCATTGGCGGCAAACAATTTGGCATTCGCCAGTGTGTCACTCAGGGCTGGGGTTGGTGACTCAGCCTTGGCCTGAGAAAAATCACCCAGCACCTGTTTAAAATCCGTGGTTGGTGCAGGCGTATCGGTGCCCTGCGCTGCTGACGCTTGCGCGGTACTGGTCACCGCCGGCAGTGTGGGGGTCGTCTCTGGTTTGGCAAAGGCATCCGCCACGGCACTCAAGGCGGCATCGGTCGGCGCTTGTGCGGTGGTCAGGCTACTGTCATCTTGTGGTGATGACGTCGCCGCGGCTGGCGCGCGCATGGCAATCATGGTTTGCATCCATGGCGTCATGCCTGCTGCGTCCTGGCTGGCGCTGGCCGCAGGATCATTTAATGCTTCAAGCAATCGCTTTTTGCGGGCTTGCGGCGTTTCTGTCGTAGTGGTGTCCTGCGTAGCGGCGGTGGTCTCCGTGGTCGTCGCCTCGCTCTCGCCAGAGGCCTGCGCTTGTGTGTCGGCGGCCGTATCCTCTTTGGCCGCGGCGTCATGATTCACCTGCGCGCGGTTCTGCTCAGTCGCTGCCGGTGCTTTGTTGTTGGTTGGGCTGGTCACTGCCGCTTTGGCGGGCTCAGGCTGCACGCGTGTGGTGGTGGCGGGTTTATGGCTTTGCTGAATCTGCTTGCGCAAGGCTTGCGCAAACTCCTCGGGTGCGCCGCTCTGGCTCGCCGGAGTCACTGCATTGGCAGACGACTTTTTCACGGCGTCCGCGCCCATATTCAATAATGCTGCTGAATTCAAAATGGCCATCTCTCTCTCCAGGAACCACACCTGTGTTACAGACGCGTGCGTTTGGCACGACTGGCAAATTCATCCATCAATTTCTGATCACGTTTGTTTTCGACCTTGGCCTGCAAGGCTTCTGCACGTGTGATCAATACTTCAAAAGACTTCTGCTTGCGCTGCTTTTCCTGCAAAAGCTGTCGCTTGTGCTGGACATTCGCCTGACATTGTTCGATTTGAGCATTTTGCGTGCGTACCGCCAATTCCAATTGCGAGAAAAAGCCCTGAAAATTACGGTACAAATCGGCTTTAACGCCGTTTTGGGAGGCCTGTTGCCACTGCTGCTGATACTCCTGCTCGTATTGCGCCAGCATCTGGCCTTGTTGCTGCGCCTGTTCCAGCTGTTGCATGGCCTGGGCCAGCACCTGCATGGCAGTCTCGACTTCATCGGCCGCCAGCTGGTTCAGCAGGTTAAGCGTCTGTGTGGATTGTTTGGCCATCGATCAGTGGGCTCCTGGCTTATGAGACGGTTTGGGCCAACTGTTGCAGGCTGTCCTGCATGTAGGCACATTGGTCGATATCTTGTTGCAGAAAGGCGTTGATCTGGTCGCGCTTTTGGATCGCCACGTCCAACATAGGATCAGAGCCGGGCTGATAAGCGCCCACCGCAATCAAATCCTGGTTACGCAGGTAGCGTGAATATAACTGCTTGAGCAACCGTGCCGCCTGTTGGTGCTCTTTGCTGGTGATATTGTGCATGGCCCGGCTGATGGATTGCTCAATATCAATTGCCGGATAATGGCCGCTCTCCGCCAAGGTGCGGTTGAGTACGATATGGCCGTCAAGAATCGCCCGCGCCGAGTCGGCAATCGGATCCTGCTGGTCAT
>CAYTIV010000293.1:0-1929 GCA_964437895.1 uncultured Methylotenera sp. | reverse complement strand
GGCCGCGCCGGAGCAACGTGTGGCTTACCTTGGCTATCAGTTAGACCAGCAGCAAGTGTTGCCGGTATTGCCTATGGCTGAGGTGCAATCTGCCTATTACCTGCGTCTGCATGCATCTGATAAACCAGGCGTCATGGCCGCAGTCACCAAAATTCTGGCGGATCTGCAAATCTCGATTGATGCCATGTTGCAGAAAGAGCCTCAGGAAGGGGAAGCCGAGGCCGATATCGTGATCTTGACGCACACCACCCAGGAAAAAACCATGGATGCTGCCATTGCCAGCATCGAGGCTTTGCCAGCGATTGCGGGCAAGGTAGTTAAAATCCGCATGGAAGCCTTATCACGCTAAATGGCGTGACCCCGGCATGCGCATTTATTCAACAGGTTTAATATGAAATATATCAGTACCCGCGGGCAGTCGCCTGCCTTGAGCTTTAGTGAAATCCTGCTGGGCGGCCTGGCGCCGGACGGCGGGCTGTATCTGCCTGAGCAGTACCCCCAGTTTAGCGATGCCGACTTGAATGCCATGCGTGGCATGAACTATCGTGAACTCGCCTTTGCGATTCTGTCACGGCTGGTCGATGACAGCGATATTCCGCACACCGATCTCAAGGACATTATTGACCGTACTTATCGTGCCGAGGTGTATCAATACGCCCGCGCCGGACAGCGCGCAGAGGACATTACCCCGGTGCTCAAGCTGGAAGATAATCTCTATCTGTTGAGTTTGTCTAACGGGCCCACCTTGGCCTTTAAAGACATGGCGATGCAGTTGCTGGGCAACCTGTTTGAATACGTGTTGGCCAAAACCGGCCAAACCACCAATATTTTGGGGGCCACCTCGGGTGACACCGGCTCCGCAGCAGAATATGCGATGCGGGGTAAAAAAGGGGTGCGCGTGTTCATGCTGTCTCCGTATCAGAAAATGAGCCGTTTTCAGACGGCACAAATGTTCAGCCTGCAAGACGACAATATTTTCAATATTGCGGTAAAAGGGGTGTTCGATAATGCGCAGGATATGGTGAAAGCGGTCTCTAATGACCATGCATTCAAGGCGCAGTACAAGATTGGTGCCGTTAACTCCATCAACTGGGGGCGTATTGCCGCGCAAATCGTGTATTACTTCAAGGGCTACCTGGCGGTGACTGAACACAACCAGCAAAAGGTTAGCTTTACCGTGCCTAGCGGTAACTTTGGCAATATCTGTGCGGGCCACATTGCCCGCATGATGGGCTTGCCGATCGATCAACTGGTGGTCGCGACCAATGAGAACGATGTGCTGGATGAGTTCTTTAATACAGGCGTCTATGCACCACGTGGCTCAGCCAACACCTACCACACCTCTAGTCCTTCCATGGATATCAGCAAGGCCTCAAACTTTGAGCGCTTTGTTTATGACTTAGTTGGCCAAGATGGTAGCAAGGTGCGCGAGCTTTGGTCTGCTGTAGATCAGGGCGGGCAGTTCGATTTGAAGGCGCAGGGGTATTTTGCCAAGGTGCCTGATTTTGGATTTGTCTCTGGACACAGTAATCACGCAAATCGTTTGCAGACCATTCGTGCGACGCATGCCAAGTACGGCGTGACGATTGATACGCACACGGCAGATGGTCTCAAGGTGGCCCTTGAGCATCGCAAGCCAGAGGTGCCCATGCTGGTCCTGGAAACAGCGTTGCCGGCCAAATTTGAGGATGCCATTGTGGAGGCATTGGGTGAAAAACCTGAGCGTCCGGCCAGCCTCAACGGTCTGGAAGACCTGCCGCAAAAATCCATCGTGATGGATGTCAGTGTGGATGCCATCAAGGCCTTTATTGTCGCCAATACCTGAGAAGGAGTGTCGTCATGCAGCAGTATCATGATTTATTGAACCACGTACTGGCGCATGGCCATGTCAAAACAGACCGTACGGGGACTGGCACTACGTCAGTTTTC
>CAYTIV010000292.1:0-1936 GCA_964437895.1 uncultured Methylotenera sp. | reverse complement strand
TCACTGTGCGTACGTCAGCAAAGTCAACGTTGACCATGCCTGGGCAGTTGATGATCTCGGCGATGCCTGACACCGCATTGTGCAATACGTCGTTGGCTGCGCGATAAGCTTCAACCACGGTCACGTCTTCACCCAGCACGTCCATCAGCTTCTCGTTAGGGATCACAATAAGAGAGTCAACATACTGTGAAAGTTCGTCCAGACCTTCTTGCGCGACTTTGGCACGTTTGCCCTCGAAAGCGAATGGCTTGGTAACGACAGCCACGGTCAAGATACCCATTTCACGCGCGACTTCAGCGATGATCGGTGCAGCGCCAGTACCGGTGCCGCCGCCCATGCCCGCAGTGATGAACAGCATGTCAGCGCCATCAATCGTTTCAGCGATACTGTCACGGTCTTCCAGCGCAGCCTCACGACCGATTTCTGGTTTGGCGCCTGCGCCCAGACCTTTAGTGATGTCAGAGCCGATTTGCAGCACGACTTTGGCATGGCTCTTTTTCAGCGCCTGCATGTCGGTGTTCGCGCAAATAAACTCCACGCCGGTCACGCTCTTGGTCATCATGTGTTCAACGGCGTTACCACCGCAACCACCGACACCAATTACCTTGATCACTGCGCCATCATTTTCTTTATCAAAAATTTCAATCATAACTCACCCTCCATTTGCCTATTATTGAGTGCCTGGTTGCCCTCACACTCGCCCTAATACCACTAACAAAAAACTAAAAATTACCGGTAAACCAGCTCTTCATCCGCTCAAGCAGCCGGCCGACTGAGCCCGACTGCATATTGCCAACCATTTGTTTTTCTACCTGCTGTTTGGCCATCAATAACAACCCTATGCCAGTGGCATAGCGTGGATTCCCAACGACTTCGGACAAGCCTTCCACATAACGTGGAACGCCTAGTCGCACCGGGGTATGGAAAATCTCCTCACCCAGCTCGACCATGCCGCGCATCTGCGCCGCGCCGCCGGTGATGACGATGCCAGAAGCAATCATCGACTCCATGCCACTGCGACGCAGTTCCTGTTGTACGAATTCGTAAATTTCTTCGACGCGGTCCTCGATCACTTCCGTCAATGCCTGACAAGACAACTGACGTGGCTCGCGACCATCCACCGCCGGCACTTCGACCACTTCACGCGGATCGGCCAGCTGACGCAAGGCACACCCGTGCTTGACCTTGATCGCCTCGGCAGACTTCGTAGGGGTACGCAATGCCACGGCGATGTCGTTGGTTATCTGGTCACCAGCAATCGGAATCACCGCGGTGTGACGAATCGCACCGTTCTTGAACACGGCCAGATCGGTGGTGCCGCCACCGATATCCACCAGACAGACGCCTAATTCTTTTTCGTCATCGGTCAACACAGACTCGCTGGAGGCCAGAGGTTGCAAAATGAGGTCACTTACTTCCAAACCGCAGCGCTTGATGCACTTGACGATGTTTTGCGCGGCGGCAATGGCGCCGGTGACGATGTGCACACGCACCTCAAGACGGATGCCGCTCATGCCCAGCGGTTCGCGCACATCTTCTTGGCCGTCGATAATGAACTCCTGGGTTAGAATGTGCAGGATCTGCTGATCCGCCGGCAGGGCGATGGCGCGGGCTGTTTCTACCACGCGATCAATATCCATTTGAGAGACTTCGCTCTCTTTGATCTTAACCATGCCATGGGAATTAAGGCTCTTGATATGGCTACCCGCGATGCCTGAATACACTGTGTTGATTTTGCAGTCAGCCATCAGCTCGACTTCTTCGATGGCGCGCTGAATCGCCTGCATGGTGGAGTCGATATTGACCACCACGCCTTTTTTCAGGCCGCGGGAAGCGTGTTGCCCGACACCGATCACTTTCAGGGTGCCTTCCGGCAGTATTTCTGCCGCAATCGCAACAATCTTCGAGGTGCCGATATCCAGCCCCACGATCAAAT
>CAYTIV010000291.1:0-1937 GCA_964437895.1 uncultured Methylotenera sp. | reverse complement strand
CAGGCCACCCCTGCGCTGGTGAAAAAACTGCAATCGCTGGGCGAAACCGAGGCCGCCGTGGCCCGCTTGCGCAAAGAGCACGATGGCAAGGCTGATATCCTGTTTCTGGATGCCACACAGGCCGGTGCGACGTTGCAGGAAGGTCTGCAAAAAGCCATTGAGGAAGCGCTGGCAAAATTGCCGATTCCTAAAGTCATGACCTACCAGATCAATGATGGATGGCAGAGTGTGAATTTTGTCCGTCCTGCGCATGGCTTAATTGCGCTGCACGGCAGTGAGGTCGTGCCGGTATCCGTACTCGGCCTGACTGCAGGCAACACCACGCAAGGGCACCGTTTCGAGGCGCGTCAGCCCGTGGTGACTGTACAATCAGCAGATACGTATGCCACCCAGTTGGCCGAAGAAGGGGCTGTGATTGCTGGTTTCGAAGCGCGCCGTGCCGAAATCGTCAAACAACTGCAGGCGGCAGCTGACAAGCAGGGCCTGAAGCCGATTGAAGATGAAGCGCTGTTGGATGAAGTGACTGCGCTGGTGGAACGCCCGAATGTGTTGCTGGGTCAGTTTGAGGAAGAGTTCCTACAGGTGCCACAAGAGTGCCTGATTCTGGCGATGAAAGCTAGCCAGAAGTAGTTTCCATTGAGGAGTGCCAGTGGCAAGCTGACCAATAAGTTTCTGATTGTTTCTAACATCCATCCGGCTGATGCCAGCAAGGTGATTGGCGGTAACGAGCGCGTGGTGCGTCCGCGTCTGGCGGACGCCAAGTTCTTTTTTGATCAGGATCGCAAGAAAACGCTGGAAAGCCGTTTGCAGGGCCTGGCCAAGGTGGTTTATCACAACAAACTGGGTTCACAGGGCGAGCGTAACGAGCGCGTGGTGGCGATTGCCTCGGCGATTGCCCAGCAACTGGGCGCCGATGGCTTTGTCGCCAAGGTGGCGCAGGCAGCCCGGTTATCCAAGGTGGATCTGTTGACAGACATGGTGGGCGAGTTCCCCGAGCTGCAAGGCATTATGGGCCGCTACTACGCCCAGCATGAAGGCTTGGCCGATGACATCGCTTACGCGATTGAAGACCATTACCGTCCGCGTTTTGCCGGGGATGCTTTGCCGCGTAGCCAGGTGGGTGTGGTGGTGGCGTTGGCCGATAAGCTGGAGACGCTCGTTGGTTTGTTTAGCATTGGTGAAAAACCCACGGGCGACAAAGATCCCTTCGCCTTGCGCCGTCAGGCGCTGGGTATTCTGCGTATGCTGATGGAAACCGATTTGCCGCTGGCATTTGACCAGCTGATTGCGCAGACACTGGCCGTGTTCAACGGTGATGCTGAAGTGGCTACTGCCATTCAGGCCTTCTGTTTTGACCGTCTGGCGGTGAATTTGCGCGACCAAGGCGCCAGTGCTCAAGAGGTGGACGCCGTGCTCTCATTGTCCCCTCGTCAGTTGGCCGAAGTGCCACGTCGTTTGAGCGCCGTACAGGCGTTTGCCAATTTGGCTGAAGCCCCCGCGCTGGCTGCCGCTAACAAGCGCGTGTCTAATATCCTGAAAAAGGTAGAGGGCGATGTGCCTGCGGTGGTTCAGCCTGAGTTATTGCAGGAGGCTGCCGAAAAAGCGTTGCATCAGGCGCTGGCAGACACCACGCCTAAGGCCAACCAGCTGTTTGAGGCCGGCGATTACACCGGCTCGCTGCAAGCGCTGGCCGTTCTCAAGGCGCCGGTGGATACCTTCTTTGATGCGGTGATGGTGAATGCAGAAGACCCTGCGCTCAAGGCGAACCGTCTGGGCTTGCTGGCGACTTTGCATCAGGCCATGAATCGCGTCGCCGATTTGTCCAAGCTGGCCAGTTAATCTCTACGCCGTCAGGAGTGTATGTATGAAATTAGTCATTCTCGACCGTGACGGCGTGATTAACCGCGACAGCGCGACCTTTATCAAGAATCCCAACG
>CAYTIV010000290.1:0-1970 GCA_964437895.1 uncultured Methylotenera sp. | reverse complement strand
AGGCCATAAGACGGTTTGACCGTGATGTTTGCTTCTACACCATTGGTCTGTTCACGCGCACTGACAGACAGCAGGCCATCGGCATCCACCTGAAAGGTCACGCGGATGCGGGCCGCACCAGCAGCCATCGCGGGGATGCCACGGAGTTCGAAACGCGCCAGTGAGCGGCAATCGCTGACCAGCTCACGCTCACCTTGCACGACATGAATGGCCATGGCCGTCTGCCCGTCTTTGTAAGTCGTAAAGTCCTGGGCGCGGGCAATCGGCAGGGTGGCATTGCGCGGAATGACTTTCTCTACCAGTCCGCCCATGGTTTCCAGCCCCAGTGACAACGGCGTCACATCCAGCAATAACAATTCGTCATTGCTACGGTTGCCCGCCAATACATTGGCCTGAATCGCTGCTCCCAGGGCAACGACTTTATCCGGGTCCAGGTTAGTCAATGGCTCTTGTTCGAAAAAAGCCTGCACGGCATGGCGGATATGCGGCATGCGCGTTGCGCCGCCCACCAACACCACGCCTTTGATGTCATTGAGGCTGAGACCGGCATCGCGCATGGCTTTGCGCGTGGGGCTCAATGTTTTAATCACCAGATGTTCGGTGAGCGCAACAAACTGGCTGACTGGCAGCGTTTCATCGACCAGGATGCCATTGCTGAGTTTGCACACGATATTGGCTTCGTGGTTATCGGTCAGCCACTCTTTGGCCTGGCGTGCCTTGGTTAACAATAAGCGCGTATCTTCTTCATTGAGCGGTTTGAAGTCAGTCGCTTTGCTGCGGACCTGGTCCAGCACCCAGCAGTATATACGGTGATCAAAATCATCCCCGCCCAGGGCTGAGTCACCATTGGTGGCCAGCACTTCAAACACGCCTTTGCTCAAACGCAAGATGGAAATGTCAAATGTGCCACCGCCCAGGTCATAAATGACATAGACCCCCTCAGCCGCATTGTCGAGACCATAAGCCACAGCCGCCGCCGTCGGCTCGTTGAGCAGACGCAACACGTGCAAACCAGCCAGTCTGGCTGCATCTTTGGTCGCCTGGCGCTGTGCATCGTCAAAATAAGCCGGCACGGTAATGACGGCTCCGGTTAACTCGCCGCCCAACGCCTTTTCAGCACGAGCTTTCAGCGCTTTTAAGATTTCTGCAGAAATTTCAACCGGGCTTTTAAGACCGGCCCGGGTTTTAAGTTCGAGGATGCCCTGAGAACTCGCGTTTTCAACAAAATGGTAGGGAATATGGGCCCTGTCGGTAATATCATTGAGCGCGCGCCCCATAAAGCGTTTGACTGACACGATGGTATTGACCGGGTCCTGGCTTTGCGCAGCCTGTGCTTCATGGCCTACCACGATCATGTCATCGAGATAACGTACTACCGAGGGTAACAATGCATGGCCATGTTCATCATGCAGCACGGTACTCATGCCGCTGCGGACGGTTGCGACCAGCGAGTTAGTCGTGCCGAGGTCTATGCCAACGGCCAGTTTATGCTGATGCGGGGCAGGGGATTGTCCTGGCTCGGAAATTTGTAATAAGGCCATGAAACTCTAATCTTCCAACTGAGCGATGAGTTGATTTACATCTTCGCTCACTTTATCAATAAACCGTAATTTTCGCACGGTCAGCGCGGCCTGGGCAGGGGTTGTGCTGATCTCTAGAGCCACGGCCTGCTGCAAGGCGCTGGCTTGCTGACGCATATCAGACAGTAAAGCATCGAGGGCAGCAATATCCTTGCCGTGCTTGGCATCCTCCATGGCCTCTCGCCACTCCATTTGCGCCATGAGAAAATCCGCAGGCATGGCGGTATTGTGTTCTTCGTCGGTCGCGACGCCTTGCAGTTGCAGCAGATAACGGGCTCGCGCGGTGGGGTGTTTCAGTGTCTGGTAGGCTTCATTGGCCAGGGTGGCCATTTGCATGGACTGCATGCGCTCGGCAGGTGAGGCGTTGACAAACTTGTCGGGGTGAACCTC
>CAYTIV010000289.1:0-1991 GCA_964437895.1 uncultured Methylotenera sp. | reverse complement strand
CTCGGCCTTCATACAGCACGAAGTCCATTTTACTTTTACCCACCACCTCGCGAATCGCGGTTTCTGCCACGCCACGCACGCTCTCCTCAGTCGAGCGGTTACTAAATTGGTAGTCTTCTACCGATTTAAGGTTGTATTGCACCGCCACTTGCAAATCGATGATATTTTCATCATCGGTCAGCATCAGAGACTCTCTCAGCTCTTTACTACGGCCAGACTCACCCTCAAAGGAGCGGTAGCCCATTTCGATCGTACGCACCTGCTCGAGGTTGACGTTTTCTACAGTCTCAATCGGAAACGGCAAATGCCAGCGCGGCCCTGGCACCGTGGTTTCAACGTGCTTACCAAAACGTAACACGACTCCGCGAGAACCCTGATCCACAATATAAAAGCCTGAACCCAGCCAGATCAAAGCCACCAAACCGACAATAGGCGCGACTGGCAACGGCTGGGGTGCAGGGGCGGTGCCTCTAGGGCCACCCTGCTCACCCTTGCTACCAAACAGGCGGTTGAGCTTCTGATTCAAATCCTTGAATACTTCATCCAGATCTGGCGGGCCTTCGTTGTTTTTATTCCAAAAGCCGGGGAATTTTCTCATGCATGTACTCCGTATTTTTTGATTTTCTAAACGTAAGCACTTTCTTCTGTGCTTAGTTTTTTCAGGTGTTGCTGATGCTCCAGTAGTGCCAGACGCAAGTCTTCGATGCCGGTGCCTTCTCGGGCCGAAACACGAACTGTACGGATGTTACCATACTCGTCGCGGTCGATTCCGGGCGCCATGCCCATGCGATCAATCTGATTCAGCACCAGAATTTGCGGCACATTCGCAGCACCGATCTCGTTCAACACAATATTCACCTGCTCAATCTGCGCATCACGGTTAGGACTAGCCACATCGACAATATGCAACAGCAGATCGGCCTGCGCAGCTTCTTCCAGCGTTGCACCAAAAGCCTCGATCAACGTGGTCGGCAAGTGCTTGATAAAGCCCACCGTGTCAGACAACACCACGGGATACCCTTCTGGCAGATGCATTTTGCGCGAGGTGGTGTCTAGCGTTGCAAATAGCTGATCGGCAGCGTAGACGCCGGAATGTGTCAAGCGGTTAAACAAGGTGGATTTGCCGGCATTGGTATAACCTACCAGTGAAACCGTCATCAGATTAGAGCGCTTGCGCGCGCGGCGCTGCATGCCGCGCTGCTGCTTGAGTTTGCCGAGTTTTTCGCGCAATTGCTTGACGCGGACACGCAACATACGGCGGTCCAGCTCCAGCTGTGTTTCACCCGGGCCACCGCGCACGCCGATACCGCCTTTTTGCCGCTCAAGGTGGGTCCAGCCACGCACCAGACGCGTAGACAGATGTTCCAACTGCGCCAGTTCTACCTGCAACTTACCCTCGTGAGACTGGGCGCGCTGGGCAAAAATATCCAGAATCAAGCCGGTACGATCCACCACGCGGGCATCCAGCAGTTTTTCAAGGTTGCGCTGTTGCGACGGGCTCAAATCATGGTTAAAAGCAGCCACTTTACTGTCATGGGCAGCCATCAGCAGCTTGAGTTCATCCGCTTTACCGGAACCGATAAAGTATTTGGGATCTGGCGCTTGACGCTTGCCTTCCAGCGTCGCTGAGATATTCAGTCCGGCAGTGCCGGCGAGGTGGCGGAGCTCTTGCAAACTTTCATCGTAGTCAGCATCACCAAAATTGACGCTGACCAGAACGACGGCATCTCCGCCGCTTGGTCTATCAAACATGCATTAGGATTCTTGTGCGGATTCGTGTGGGCCCAGGCTGACTGGACGAGCAGGAACAATGGTTGAAATTGCGTGTTTGTATACCATTTGAGTCACTGTGTTTTTCAACAGGATGACGTATTGGTCAAAAGAATCGACCTGCCCCTGCAATTTAATACCGTTAACCAGATAAATGGACACTTGCACGTGTTCTTTTCTTAAGGCGTTCAGAAAAGGGTCTTGCAGCATTTGGCCTTTAT
>CAYTIV010000288.1:0-1999 GCA_964437895.1 uncultured Methylotenera sp. | reverse complement strand
TGTCATCCCCGCATGGGCCAGCCGCTCGATATGCCAGACAATCAGAGGCTTACCGCCTACAGGCAGCAAGGGCTTGGGGGTATGGTCGGTCAGCGGGCGCATGCGCTCACCGCGACCCGCTGCCAGTATCATGGCCCGCATGGCTTATGCCGCCTGTTCAAGTGTCAGCAGCAGTTTGAAAAACGGCCGCAACTCAACATAGCGCTCACAGGCCGCTTGCAAATATTGCATCACCAGCGGCATATCTTTTAAGTAGCCGGCTTTTCCGTCACGGTGATATAAGCGGGCAAAGATACCCAGTACCTTGATATGGCGCTGCACCCCCATCCACTCGAAATCGCGATAAAACTCACCGAAGTCGGAGGTCAGCGGCAGGCCCGCTTTCCTGGCGGCTTGCCAGTAACGCACCACCCAGTCCATCAGATCCTCTTCCTCCCAACGGATATAGGCATCCTTAAACAGAGAGACCACATCGTAGGTGATGGCGCCAATCACGGCATCCTGAAAATCGAGTATCCCAGGATTATTCTCTGCGGTCACCATCAGATTACGCGAGTGATAATCACGGTGTACGGTCACTTGCGGCTGTTGCAGAATATTGTCTATCAGTAAGGCAAAGGTTTTGTCCAACACGGCCTGCTGTTCCGCGGTCAGTGTTTTGCCCAAATGCTTGCTGACATACCACTCCGGAAACAACTGCAATTCACGCATCAGCAACGCGGCATCATAAGGCGGCAAGGCGGCGGGCTGTGTAGCCAGCTGCATCTTGATCAGCGCCTGACAAGCATCGCCATAGAGTGCTTTGGCATTGTCACGGGTGAGCTGAGAGAGATAGGTATCATCGCCTAGGTCACTGAGTAATAAAAAGCCTTGGCTAACCTCTTGGGCCACAATTTTAGGCACATGCAAGCCGGCCGCCAGGAGTTGCTCTGCAATCTTCACAAAAGGACGGCAATCCTCTTGCGGTGGCGGCGCATCCATGGCGATCAGCGTTTCCGCAGGCAGATGCACGCGAAAATAGCGACGGAAACTGGCATCAGCGGAGGCCGTGGTGAGCGTAAAAGGCTGGTCCAGCACCTGCGCTAACCAGTGTTGCAATTGTTGTGTTCTATCCACAAAGATTCCCAAATGATTGTTCAGCCCATTTTGCCGGGCAATGCTGTTAAAATGCGGTTGCCATTTTAAGTGAAAAATGACTTTTTAAGCGTTTTCATGAATAATATAGCGCAATTGAAATGGGACATTCACCACCGGGTTGCAAATGCGTGTCAACAAACACACTGCCATGGGCAGGCCTTAGCGAAACGATCTTTCTTTGAATAATTTGCAAGCTCACTCACCCTCCTTTCAGGAGCGCGGCATCCGCCTGATTCTGGCGCTGATCGCCCTCGGCACGCTGTTGCCTGAGCCTGCCTGCGCCCAAGATGCAGAACCCCCCCTGCAAGTGGCGGAAAATGTGCAGTTGCCGGGTGCCATCGAAATTGAAGGCGACACCCTACAATTGCGCATGGACAGACAGATGCGCGCCATCGGCAATGCAGTCATCCGCAAAGACGGCCAACAGGTCACGGGTGACGACATCCGCTACGACATTCAGAACGACGAACTACAGGTGGAAGGCCATGCGGTGATTACCAGTGGCCAAACCAAGGTCACCGGCCCCATGCTGCGTATGCGCATGAGCGAAAATATCGGTGAAATGCGCGATGTCTCTATCGAATTCAAAAGTAGTCCGCCGCCACCCAACGACCAGGACAGCAGTCCTTTGTTGAGCGACCAGGCCATTTTGTTGAGTGACCCCAAAAAGTATCTGGAGGACAATCAGTCCAGTGGCACCCAAGATAAAAGCAGCGCCTTCGACAATATCCGTGCCACGGCCAAACAGGTGCTGTTTGAAGGCCAAAACATCAAGCGTTTAAAACAGGCCAGCTACACCTCGTGCGCAGCCAATGTCGATGACTGGTACATCAAGACTAACAACCTCGAGCTCAACGATTAC
>CAYTIV010000287.1:0-2009 GCA_964437895.1 uncultured Methylotenera sp. | reverse complement strand
CAAAACTTAGCTTGCCTTTATCATAGCTGCTCAGAGAAGGGAAGTCATAGAAGTCTCCGATATTTACTATAACATTTGGTTTCTTGCTTGCAATATAGTTTCCAATAGCTGTAAGATATGTTAAGTCAACACCACCCTTCACTTGGCAATCTGAAATAACAACAATCTTTAACGGTTTCTGTGGTTTAATCATCAATGTTAACCTCGTAATTTATTAGGGTTTGGTAAACTCTGTCATCAACAACACCTTTCCATTTTTCTGCGACTTCTTTTACTCTATTCTCTTTAAAAATCTTATACGCTGAGAAGGCTTCTTCTTGTGTTTTAAAACAACCAACCCTAGTCTGCCTTCCCATAACAGAGCATTGCACTATGAACCTCCCGTCTTTATAGTAGCTTCCTATTCCTGTTACGCTTCTATCTCTTTGTCGTGACAGGAGGAGGGTGTTAATTTCTTTTGGGATAAATATAGAAGTGTGTTCACTATAAACCTTATTACCTTTAATCAAAAAGTCTTTATCTAGCTGCCAAACTCTTCCATTTTCATCTTTCTCATTAAAACCTGCTTGGTTGTTGCACCACTCATAAAAGTAAACATAAGATTTAAAGTTATCTGAGACTGTGCAATCTTCATAGCAAGGTTTTCTCACTACTGCTGATTTAGAGTAACACCTCATAAGCATACTTGCCCACACCTTATACTCTGTTAAGTGTTTCTTGTTCCGCTTGGCAGGGTACTTCATCCCTTTAATACCAACACCATAAACAAGATTATAACTTTCCTTTATCAATTAAATAACCCCCTGCCCTTTAAGATGTTTCTTCTCAGCCTCAAACTCTTTAACACTCCAAGCATTACATTGCCAAAGACCAACCACAGTTTTAATAGCTGCCTTAGCTACTTCATAAATCATTATCGGCAAACACACTACTACACTAAACAAACAGTAAGTGAAGTAGTTGTGCAGCACAATCTTTAATAGTTGTTTATTCATCATTCCTGCTCCAAATTAATAATATCTTCATACTGTCTAACCCTGCCAACCTTTGTTCTGCTAGGTTCTATTCCACAGCTTAACAGCTTCTCTTTCTGTTTGTCAACAGGCCATTTACTAAATGCAATAATATCTTTAGCTTTAGTGGCCTCTTCAAAAGAGATATTCAGTTTATCAGCATGAGTCTTAATCGTATGGCAACCATTACACAACAGTTGTAAATTATCTTCACCCTTATCTAACAACAATAACCTAGCAAACCACTGACAATACTCCTCCCAATTAGAAAAGCTACCTGCTGCTACAATGTGGTCTACTTCTAAATGACTCGATGCAAACCAATTATTACATTGATTGCATTGTCCTACTTTCTTGACTCTTGGGCTTGTTATACCACTGTCTTTAAAGTTTGGTTGTGTGTTGTTAGACTTGAATATTGATTTTACAGGGTAACGAGACCATATACGTCTTGATTGGCCTCGTAAATATTGTAGGAAAGCCTTCTCATCTTTCCAAAAGTTTAAGTACACATTTACTGCTCCTGCGGATTGTCTTACATGATTATGCGTCACTTTTGATGTATTTTGGTTTATATATCATTAGTGACGCATATATATATATATAGTGTTATGCGTCTTGTTTGCATATATAGTGTATAAAGTTCCCAGCGTTTAATATACTAGCAAACAAATTAAAACCTGCTGCAAAACTGTTACCCTCAATAGCGCACATTAACGCCATTCCTGCACATAAAGCGCACATTATTAAAGCAACTAATTTCATAAATACCTCCCATTAAATTAAAATACGCGTAACATCATATTCAAGCAGATAACAGCCCAGACAATCATCACAAGTTTTAATAGCGTTTAGGCCGTTACTTCTTAATGTTGGTGTTAGATTTCTATTTACTTTATTATCTAAAACGTGTTAGTAATAACAGCTTATTAAACCCCAAAGGAGTAATTATGGAAAGTGTAGGAAGTAAACTCGGTTATTATCCAAAATGCCCAC
>CAYTIV010000286.1:0-2037 GCA_964437895.1 uncultured Methylotenera sp. | reverse complement strand
ATCGACCAGCCTCCGCAATCCTAGCAAAGATGCCAATCTATTATCTGGTAAACGTGGTGGCTCGCAAAGTGCATATGAAGCTAAAGCATCTTACGAGTGGACTGGCGATGTTGCCGGTAAGGTTTGGATGTCAGCAATCACTCAAAAATTTGAGGACTTAGTAGACACAACGACTTCCAGCCCATTAGTTGGGAAGAGCAGCCGAGCAACAGCATTCGATATTGGCACAACGGTTAATGTCGCAGGCTTTGGCTTAACTGGCTACTATTACACAGGCCGTGGTATTGGTCAGACATTACAATTTAATGATGGCTTTGACACAACCGGTAAGCAACGCGACTCGGATGGCTGGTATGTACAGGGTACCTATGTAGTTCCTGGCGTAAGCACAAAACTGGGCGTCAGCTACGGTTTGTCCACACTGGATGGTACAAGTGCTGACAAAACAGGCGGCTTTGGTGCTGGGATTGGTAACTTCAAGAAAATTGAAGACTCCATGTGGACAGTGGGTGCCTACCATCCTCTGACTAAACACTTGAATCTGGTCGCGGAATACTCGCAATCACAGCGTGAAGTTGATTCCAATAACACCACGAATGATCTTAAAGCAAAGGCTAAAACAGTGTCCTTGGGTGCTATTTTGTTCTTCTAACTATCTTAGAAAAACCAAAACCAAACTTAGTTTGTACCTACGCTAGCAATAGCCTAGGTGACTACGGGAAATAACATCATGTTATTTCCCGTTTGTCGTTTTGGAACGCCAAAAAATTAACATTATTTAATTTTGGTATATTTGAGTTAGAATCCAGCCTTATTTGCAAAAAGATTACATGATGCGTGGCGTATTTCTACAGAAAATTGTCAGTCTTGATGAGTTTTTAAACCATCCCAGCCAGGTGCAATCAATTGCAAACGTGCAGCCCGTGGTCATTGTGAATCAAAATCAGCCTTTACTATACTTGCTGACACCAGACGACCTTACTGCGATGATTGCGCAGCCAGAAGAGTCAAAAGAAATTAAAATTCAAGAGGTTAGGCGCACAATTGCCGATTACACCCAAGAGTTAATACACAACGCGGAGTCGCGTCACAAGCGTAAAATTCTGTCCAAGAGAAGTATGGAGATCCTACATTACCGGATCAAAAGACATATTCTTCCATTTTTTAAAGAAGCCACTATCACTGAGATCAACACCAAGCTTTTATCTGCATTTGTTGACTATCTCAGCGCTGAAAACATAGGCAATGTGGCCATCGCGCAATATCTCATTATTGTCAAAATGGCTTTGCAGGCGAGTCAGCAACAGGGCCATCTTGAAGCATTACCAGAGTTTCCATCTATTACCGCCAAACGCCAATCACGGGGGGCATTTACACTGCAAGAATATGCGCTGTTACTACGGACAGCCTGGAAAATGCGCAATCAAACTTTTAACTTTCAAAACGTGTTGCATCTCAATGCGATGGGGCTGGATAAGCGCCTGTTAACGATGCGCCCTGAAATGTATTATTTGATTAGCTTCATGGTGAACAGCTTTGTGCGCCCCAGTGACATTAAAGTCATGAAAAATATGCACATTAAACGCATAGAGCGCGCACAAACCTATTTAAGACTCAGCTTACCTGAAACCAAAGGCCATGATGCCCCTATTGTCACCATGCGACAAGCCGTCAATGTATACGAAAAACTGGCCAGAGATGCCAAACAGCGCGGCTATGGAAAACCGGATGACTACGTTTTTCTTCCCGAGATCAAAAACCGCGAATATGCCATGCGTATTCTTGGATTTCTCTTCAATTGGCTACTGTTCGAAACCAATTTAAAGCAGGGGCCCCATGGCATCGGTCGCACACTCTATAGCTTGCGCCATACAGCAATTACCTTTCGACTGTTGTATGGTCAAGGCATTGATATGCTCACGTTGGCGCGGAATGCACGCACCTCTGTGAGCATGATAGAAAAGCATTATGCTTCCACGCTCAGTGGAGAAATGAACATTAGCCTACTGCAAAGTAAGCGCGGATTAAAAGCCAATT
>CAYTIV010000285.1:0-2042 GCA_964437895.1 uncultured Methylotenera sp. | reverse complement strand
AAGTGAAAGACGGTTACGGCCGTAACTTCCTGATTCCACAAGGTAAAGCTAAACGCGCTACCGAAGCTAACAAAGCAGTATTTGCTGCACAACGCGCTGAGCTGGAAAAACAACAGGCTGACCTGTTGGTAGCCGCACAAGCACGTGGCGAAAAACTGGCTGGCTTTGCGCTGACAGTAGCTCAAAAAGCCGGTGTTGACGGTCGTCTGTTCGGTTCCGTGACTAACATGGACATCGCTGCTGGCCTGCAAGCGCAAGGTCATGAAGTGAAAAAATCTGAAGTGCGTCTGCCAAACGGCCCACTGAAAACGATCGGTGAGTTTGCTGTGAGCATCGCTCTGCACCACGACGTGGTGGTTGACATCACTGTGACTGTGACACCAGAAGCTTAATCAGCCTCGGTGTTCGGTCCACAAAAAGGCTACTTCGGTAGCCTTTTTGCTTTTCTGCGCAACGACTTATCCAAATGGCTTCTCTTGTTCAAAGCGCATCTATAGTCCCGCTGACTTTGCGTCTATTGACGCGCACACGGCAGGCGCGACTTGGCTAGGTATGCGCAGCTTTGCACGCCCGTATCGCAGGTGGTAAGCTCCCCCCGCGCTAAACCATTTTTAATCTTGGTCGCATGCGGAAAGCCCTAAACGGCCAGCCAGTTTTCGGTATAATCGCCCGATGGCTGACAAACAACTTGAATTCTTAAAACTCCCCCCGCATTCCATTGAGGCCGAGCAGTCGGTACTGGGTGGTTTGTTGCTGGACAATGAAGCGCTGGACAAAATTGCGGACATTCTGGCCCCGCAGGACTTTTACCAGCATGATCACAAACTCATTTACGAGCACATCGCGCGTTTGATTGAGCGCAACCAGCCTGCCGATATTGTGACGGTGGCTGAGTCGCTTGAAAACAGTAACGAACTGACCACGATAGGCGGCGTCGCCTATCTGGGTGCGCTGGCACAAAATACACCGACTGCGGCCAATATACGCCGCTATGCAGAAATCGTGCATGAACGCTTTGTCATGCGCCAGTTGGTGGCGGTGGGCACTGATATTGCTGAAAGCGCCTATCAGCCGAATGGCCGTGATGCGCAACAATTACTAGACGAAGCTGAAGCCAAAATCTTTCAGATCGCAGAAGGCGGTAATCGCAAGAGTCAGGGCTTTTTGGGCATGCAGGTGCTGTTGCCGCAAGTGGCTGACCGGATTGATTACCTGTACTCCCGTGAAAACCATTCAGATGTGACGGGAATTCCAACTGGCTTTACTGACCTTGACGCCATGACCTCCGGTTTGCAAGGTGGCGACATGGTGATTATTGCGGGCCGTCCGTCTATGGGTAAAACCGCATTTGCCATTAACATTGCTGAAAACGTGGCCCTGGAAACCAACAAGGCCGTGGCCATCTTTTCGATGGAGATGGGGGCAACTCAGCTGACGACGCGTATGATTGGTTCTATCGGCCGTCTGGATCAGCACAAAATGCGTAACGGTAACCTCGAAGATGAGGACTGGGAAAAACTGACCACGGCCTTGGGCAAGTTGAATGAAGCGCCGATTTTTATCGATGAAGGTGCGGGTCTCAGCAGCTTTGACGTCCGTGCCCGTGCGCGTCGATTGCACCGACAGACCGGTGAACTGGGCCTGATCGTGATCGACTATTTGCAGTTGATGACGTCGCCCGCCGGGCGCGCAGGTGAAAACCGGGCCACTGAGATTTCTGAAATCTCACGCTCGCTCAAAGCCCTGGCAAAAGAGTTGAATGTGCCATTGATCGCCATCTCGCAGTTGAACCGCAGCGTGGACCAGCGTCCCGATAAACGTCCGGTGATGAGTGACTTGCGTGAATCTGGCGCGATTGAACAGGATGCTGACTTGATCATGTTCGTTTATCGCGATGAGTACTACAACCCGGACAGTGCTGAAAAAGGCACGGCCGAAATCATTATCGCCAAACAGCGTAACGGCCCGATCGGCCGTGTGCGCTTGACCTTTATGGGTGCGCATACCCGCTTTGCCGATTACGCCAATGCGGCCTATATGCC
>CAYTIV010000284.1:0-2074 GCA_964437895.1 uncultured Methylotenera sp. | reverse complement strand
AGCGTTAACGCTTATCGGCTAATAATAAAAACTCCCGTTCAAAAGGAGTATTCAGCGCATTCACTCGCCCCATGTTTGATGACATGGGGTTTATTTTTGCCAAAGCTTCACAGAGCATCAACAACTTGCGCGTAATCATCACCGCCTCCTGATATCGACATCTGCCAGTTACCAAATTTGTCTAAATTGGTGAGCCAACCCAGACTCGAACAGCCTCAAGCCATTGAGGCTGTTTTTACTTCCTACACCCTTGTTATTCACCTTGTACATCGCCATATAATTTAAAACACTGAGCAGGGTTTTAGCCTGCGCAGGTTAAAATAACTCGTCATTATCTACTCGAACCCCTATGGACAAGCGCATCCCCGTTACCCTGCTCACTGGTTTTTTGGGCAGCGGCAAAACCACTCTACTCAACAAGTTGTTACACGACCCCGCCATGAAAGATACGGCGGTGATTATTAATGAACTGGGTGAGGCCGGGCTGGATCAGATTTTTGCCAATAGCCAGATTTCGCAAACCATTGAGAGCGAGCACATTGCCGATAACACGGTGTTATTAAGCTCGGGCTGTTTGTGCTGCTCGCTCAAAAACGAGTTGGCAGATACCATGCGTGACCTGTTTTTTAAGCGCAGTTTGCAGGCGGTGCCTGAGTTTAACCGGCTGGTGATTGAAACCACAGGCATGGCTGATCCGGGGCCGATTCTGGCTAACCTGATGAATGAGCCGGTGATTGAGTCGGTGTATCGTCTGGATGCTGTGGTGGTGACGATTGATGCGGCTTATGGCTTGCAGCAGATCGAATCGCAAAAAGAGGCACTCAAGCAGGCGGCAGTGGCAGATGTGTTGCTGATTACCAAGCGCGATACCGCCAGTGATGCGCAGGTAGAGGCGTTACGGGCCCGGCTGAGTGAAATTAACCCGAATGCTACGCAGCAGTTTGTGTTGCATGGCGAGATCGACCCAATGAGTATTATTGATGTGGGTCTGTTTGACTTTGCCAGCAAGCAAGCGAACCCGCAACGTTGGTTGCGCGCACCGGCCAGCGGCTTGGCAGGCGCTAAAAAAGGCACCTTGCCACAGGCCCCGGCGCATGACGACGTGACCACGTTTACGGTGTATCTGCCTAAGCCCATGACCTGGGCCGACTTTAAGGGCGTGGTGCTCAAGCTGTGCCAAACCCATGGCGAAAAGTTGTTGCGCATGAAGGGGATTTTGCATGTTGAAGATGCGCCAGCACCGCTGGCGATTCATGCCGTTCACTTTACGCCCTACCCGCCCACCTTGCTGGAGGGTTGGGATGAAGACGAGCCGATTAGCCGTATTGTGATCATAGGCAAAGGCATTGATGAACAAGCGGTACGCGAGATGCTGGTACAATTTTAAACATTGATTGACCGCTATTTATTATTTGGAGTTTACATGGCGCATTTGTTGGAAAAGATTTTAGAGGGTTTGATTTTTAAGAGCCGTTGGCTGATGGCCCCGATGTATCTGGGCTTGGTGGGCGGGTTGGTGATTCTACTAGTGAAGTTTGGCCAGGAGTTTGCACACATTGCAGCGCACTTGGGCTCACTCACCGAGCAGGAAACCGTGCTTTCATTGCTGGCCTTGGTTGATATTACGCTGGTAGGCAATCTGTTGATCATGGTGATTTTCAGTGGCTATGAAAACTTTGTCTCACGTATTGATACGGCCAACAGCGAAGACCGCCCAGAGTGGATGGGCAAGGTGGATTACTCTGGCCTAAAACTCAAACTGATAGGTTCTATTGTCGCCATTTCTGCCATCGACCTGCTGAAAGCCTTTGTGCATCAAAGCTCAGGCACCGCCTCGTTTAGCACCGAACAGATGGCTTGGCTGGTGGGCATCCACCTGACCTTTATCATCACCGGCGTACTGTTCGCGTGGATGGATAAAATTGCAGGCCACGGTAGCGATCACTAGTCGCTCCACCGTGATAAAAAAACCCGCCTATGGCGGGTTTTTTGTTATCTATAGCTGAATCCGGCTACCGAGTTCTATGACGCTATTGGTGGGGATATTGAAATACTCCACCGCACTGCTGGCATT
>CAYTIV010000283.1:0-2090 GCA_964437895.1 uncultured Methylotenera sp. | reverse complement strand
CGTGAGTTCAAAGCCAAAATCATTGGCGCCGACAAACGCACGGATGTGGCGTTGATCAAGATTGAGGCGACCGGCCTACCCAAGGTCACCATCGGTGACCCCAATGCACTCAAGGTGGGTGAGTGGGTGGCTGCGATCGGTTCCCCATTTGGGCTTGAAAATACCATGACGGCAGGCATCGTCAGTGCTAAAGGCCGTGCCTTGCCGCAAGAAAACTATGTGCCGTTTATTCAGACCGATGTGGCCATTAACCCTGGTAACTCGGGTGGTCCCTTGTTTAATCTGCGCGGCGAAGTCGTTGGTGTGAACTCACAGATTTATAGCAAAAGCGGCGGTTCCATGGGGCTGTCATTCAGTATTCCAATTGATGTGGCGATTGATATCTCCAATCAGCTCAAAGCCAGTGGACGTATTGCGCGTGGATGGCTAGGCATCAGCATTCAGGAAGTGACCAAGGAGCTGGCAGAGTCTTTCGGCCTCAAGCAAACGAGCGGTGCGCTGATTGCGGGTATCGAGAAAAACAGTCCGGCTGACAAGGGTGGGCTGGAGGCAGGCGACATTATTCTCAAGTTCGATGGCAAGGTGATCGCGACTTCGAGTGATTTGCCGCGCGTGGTGGCGACCACCAAGCCTGGCAAAGTGGTCCCGGTGGAAGTTCTGCGCAAAGGGGCCAACAAAACACTGCAACTTGGTGTTGGTGAGATGCCTAGCGAGCAGGGTGAAGCGCCCGCGGTGAATAAAGAGCCCGTCAAGCCGGAGGCGAACAAAATTGGCCTGACCTTGCGTGAGTTGACCGCGCAGCAGAGAAAACGCCTCAATGGCAAAAATGGCCTATTGGTGGTGGAAAGCAGTGGGGCGGCCGCGCAAGCGGGTATTCGCCGCGGAGATGTTATTCTGGGGCTGAATAACAACGAGAGTCAGAGTGTGGAACTGTTTAATAAACAGATCAATGCCGTGGCCGCGGGCAAGACAGTGGCGGTGTTGGTGCAGCGGGGTGAAAATACCCTGTATGTGCCGATTAAAGTGAAATAATCCGACCCTGTGCGTGCGGGTGACCATGGGTTGTCCGCACCGCGAAAATGGAAAATAAATCACTGATATTCATGCATTTGTTGTAAAATGCACCCCATTTGAAAGGCGCTTCAAGCGCCTTTCTTGCTTGTAACTAATGCACAATAGAACATGAAAAATATTCGTAATTTTTCGATCATTGCTCACATTGATCACGGTAAATCGACCCTGGCTGATCGCATCATTCAACTGTGCGGTGGCCTAGAGGCGCGTGAGATGGAAGCGCAGGTGCTGGATAGCATGGATATCGAGCGTGAGCGCGGGATTACCATCAAGGCGCAGACGGCGGCTTTGCAATACAAAGCCAATGACGGTCAGATCTACCATCTGAATCTGATTGATACGCCCGGCCACGTCGACTTCAGCTACGAGGTCAGTCGCTCACTGTCTGCCTGTGAAGGGGCGTTACTGGTGGTGGATGCCTCACAAGGCGTTGAAGCGCAAAGTGTGGCTAACTGTTATACCGCGATTGATTTGGGCGTTGAAGTGACGCCTGTGCTCAACAAGATTGATTTACCGTCGGCAGACCCGGCACGTGTCTCGCAAGAGATCGAAGATGTGATCGGTGTGGATGCAACGGATGCCGTTCGCTGTTCTGCCAAAACGGGCGAAGGCGTGCGTGACGTGCTGGAAGAAGTGGTGGCCAAGGTGCCGCCACCGACCGGTGATGTCGATGCCCCGCTGAAAGCCCTAGTCATCGATGCCTGGTTTGATAACTATGTCGGCGTGGTGATGCTGGTACGCGTGGTTGACGGGGTGTTGCGCGCTAAAGAGAAGATTCGCCTGATGGCGACCGGTGCCGAATATCTGTGCGAACAAGTGGGCGTGTTTACGCCCAAGTCTGTACAGCGCGCGCACTTGAGTGCTGGCGAAGTGGGCTTTGTCATCGCCGGCATCAAAGAACTGGCAGCGGCCAAAGTGGGTGACACGGTCACGCTGGCAGGCAAATCGGCTGCTGAGCCATTGCCTGGTTTTAAAGAGGTGAAGCCGCAGGTGTTTGCTGGCTTGTATCCGGTGGA
>CAYTIV010000282.1:0-2096 GCA_964437895.1 uncultured Methylotenera sp. | reverse complement strand
GACCCGCGATGGAGAACCCCTGCACCTGAGCCCGATAGAGCATGCCTTGCTGATGCTGCTGGCCAGCAAGCCCGGCACCATTTTTACGCACGCCCAGTTACTGGCGCAGGTCTGGGGGCCGGAGTATATCGATGACACCCATTATTTGCGTATCCACATTGGCCGCCTGCGTAGCAAGCTCGAACCCCAGCCTTCGCAGCCACAATACCTGCTGACTGAACTCGGTATCGGCTATCGCCTTGTCTAAACGCGCTGAGGTGTGTTTATGCGGTTGATATACGTCCCATGCCACCATGAGGCCCTCATTCATCACAAGGGTTCGGCATGGAGACACTTTCCACCAAAAAAAGCAGCCTGGCTGCGCTGGCGCTCGGCGCCATAGGCGTGGTCTACGGCGATATCGGCACCAGTCCGCTGTACACCATACAAGTCATATTTAGCGAGAGTACGGGCGTCCCCCTCAATCCAGCCAATATTCTGGGGGCCATCTCGGCTATCTTCTGGCTACTCATGTTTGTGGTCACCTTGAAGTACGTGCTGTTGGTCTTGCGCGCAGACCACAAGGGGGAGGGCGGTGTGATGGCCTTGCTCTCGCTGGCGATCTCAAGCCTGGCACCGCAGGATAAGCGTAGCCGGGGGTTCTTATTGCTCGGGGTGCTCGGTGCGGCCCTGTTTTATGGGGATAGCGTGCTTACGCCGGCCATTTCCGTCCTCTCGGCTGTCGAGGGCTTGCAGGTGGCCTCACCCGCATTGGCGGCGCAGGTGCTGCCTATTTCAGTGGCTATTTTGATCTGTCTGTTCTGGTTTCAGCGTCATGGTACACAAGCGGTAGGCCGCTTTTTTGGCCCCATCGTGATTGGCTGGTTCATCACACTGGCTGCTGTTGGCGTCTGGCATATTGTGCAGAGCCCCCGCATCCTGCAAGCCATCCACCCGCAATACGCCTGGCAGTTTTTGCAGGCACGTGGCGCCGGGGTTTTTTTAGCCATTGGGGCGATCTTGCTGGCCGTCACGGGGGCTGAAGCGCTCTATGCCGACATGGGCCACTTTGGCCGTCGTGCCATCCAGCTCGCCTGGTTGTGGCTGGTGTTTCCGTGCCTGGTGCTCAACTATTTAGGGCAGGGGGCGTTGTTATTGCAACATCCAGAAGCCGTCAGCAATCCTTTTTATCTCTCGTTTCCGCAGCCATTGCTCATTCCGGCCGTGATACTGGCGACGCTGGCCACCATTATTGCCTCACAAGCGGTGATCTCCGGTGCGTTTTCCATGACACGACAAGCCATCCAGCTTGGCTTTCTGCCGCGCATGCGTATCGTGCACACCTCGGCCAGTGAGTCGGGCCAAATTTATATGCCCGCCGTCAACTGGATGTTGTTAGTGGCCGTGATTATCGTTTGTCTGGCATTCCAGAGTTCTGCGGCCTTGGCTTCGGCCTATGGGATTGCCGTCACCGGCACCATGCTCATCACCACCATTCTGCTGTTTGTGGTCATGCGCCAGCGCTGGCAGTGCTCGCTGTCACTGGCCTTACTGGTGAGTGGGGTACTCGCCACGGTAGATGCCGTGTTGCTCAGCTCGGCCTCCATGAAATTTCTGCAAGGCGGCTGGTTTCCGGTGGCGCTGAGTGTGCTGTTAATCGTGCTGATGACCACCTGGAAAAAAGGCCGCTTTAGCCTGTTGGCTGGCATCACCAAAACCGATCCGCCGCTACAGCCGTTTATTGTCTCACTGGCTAGCTGTACGCTGCCCCGCGTGCAAAGAACGGCCATCTACATGGTATCCAACTTGCATACCGTGCCACAGGCGCTACTACACAACCTCAAGCATAATCAGGTGTTGCATGCCCGCATCCTGTTTGTAAACGTGGTGTTTGAAGAAGTGCCATTTATGAATGCCGAAGAGCGGGTACAGGTCACACCGCTGGCGCATGGTTTCTGGCAGATACAACTCAGGTATGGTTATATGCAACATGCGGATGTACCACAGGCACTGCGAGGGGTGCAGCTGGATGGCGAGACCCCGGACCCATTTACCAATTCCTACTTTCTGAGCCGAGACATCATCGTGCCTGATAGCGGCGGTGCCATGCCACGCTG
>CAYTIV010000281.1:0-2113 GCA_964437895.1 uncultured Methylotenera sp. | reverse complement strand
GGTCTGAAGTGCAAGCCGCGACGACTGAAGAAGCTGTGGCTGCCGTGACCCAGATTGAAAAAGGCATAGAGTTGGCACAAACCCGTGCCAGTGTGAGCGCGCAAAAAGTAGAAGCCATCAAGGGCTTGCTGGGTGTGAATAAACAAGCAGTCGATAACCTGATTCTTGGGATTTCAACCTCTGCTGAAGCCTCCAGAGCCAGCATCAAGCAAATCAATGACCTGGAGCTGGTTTCAAGACGCATAGACAAGATTGTAGATGCCATTACTACCGTCTCCATTCAAACCAATATGCTGGCGGTCAATGGCTCCATAGAGGCTGCTCGCGCTGGCGAGTTCGGTAAGGGATTTGTCGTGGTGGCCACGGACATTCGCAATCTGGCGCATGACTCCGCTGAAAATGCAGATCGTATTAAAGACCTGGTCAAGGCTGTGCAGGATCAGATCGGGGTGGTCGGACGTGATCTAGAGGATATTCTCAATACGGCGCTGGCTGAAGTAGAAAAGGCCAAGTTGAGCACCACCAATCTGGTTTCGATAGAAACAGATATTACTGTGGTTGAAACCGGCGCTGCCGAAATTCAGGCCGCATCAATCGAAATTTCTTCCGCGATTACGCAAGTGAAAACCACCGTAGAGCAGATTTCTGCTGCGGCGACCGAGGCGGATAAAGCGGCCTCAGAAGCGGCAGCCGCCGCGACGCAACAATCTCAAGGGGCAGAAGAGCTGGCCGCCGCGATTGAAGAAATCGCGTCGCTGGCAGATGAATTGCAAAGTGCATGATTTCTGAACCCGGATTGAGGAGCGTGTCATGAGCAAAAAAACGACAGAAAGCATCGCCCAGGAGACGACGCTGGATACGACGCAAGGGCAGCCCGTCCTAGACAGCAATGAGGATGCCAGCAACGCTGATGTATTGCAATTTGTGACCTTTGTGGCAGGCAACGAAGTGTTCGCGGTGGATATGACGCCCGTACAAGAGATTATCCGTGTCCCGGATATTGTGCGCGTCCCGTTATCACCCGCCGCACTGGATGGCTTGTCAAATTTGCGAGGAAAGGTCTTACCCATTATCTCCTTGCGCAAGATCTTTGGTTTTCATGAAGCTAGCCACGATGATGCCACCCGTGCCCTTGTCATTGATATCGGCCAGCCGCTGGGGTTTGTGGTCGATAAGGTGTCCAGTGTGGTGGGGGTGGATAAAGGCAAGATCGAAGGGGTCGAGGGCATCAGTGGCACTGTGAAAACAGAGTTGCTGTCCGGCATTATCAAGGATGTGAACGGACATCCCATGATCATGGTGATTGACTTTGCCAAGGTGATTGCGCAGGAATTTACCGAGATCGAGCAATTGGCCAAAGCCGCCAGCATGAGCGCTGGTTTTACCAACCAAGCCCAAGATACAGAGGAGGGCGTGCTCAGTGATGAGTTGCAACTGGTGAGTTTTGAGGTGTATGAGCAAGAGTATGCGATTGCCATAGAAAACGTACAGGAGATCGTGCAGCTACCAGAGCAGATTGTGCATGTGCCTAACGCTGAGTCGCATGTGCTGGGCGTGATGACCTTACGTAACCGATTACTGCCGCTGGTGAGTTTGCGGCGGCTGTTTTCACTGCCAACACTGGAATCCAACGAGCATAGTCGCATCGTGGTGATTGCTATCGCCGGTGTCTCTGTGGGGGTGGTGGTGGATAGCGTGAATGAGGTTCTGCGTGTGGCTAAGGCCGCGGTCGACCCCATGCCTGCACTACTGACCCGTGACGGCGAAATGGCGGATATCTCGCAGATCTGTAGGCTTGATCAAGGGAAACGTCTGGTATCTATTATTTCCGCGGCGCATTTGTTTAACCATTCTCATATTAAAGAGGCCTTGAAAACCGTGACTATTGAGACTGATGAAGTGTCTGAGTCCACGCAGGAGCTGGATATCAATGATGCGGACGATGAGGTGCAGGTGGTGGTGTTCCGGCTCGATAAAGAGGAGTTCGGCGTGTCCATAGACAGTGTGCAGGAGATTGTCAGAGTTCCCGAGGAGTTGACGCATGTGCCCAAAGCCCCCACCTGCGTAGAAGGGGTGATCAATCTGCGCGGTGCGGTACTGCCGGTGATAGACC
>CAYTIV010000280.1:0-2141 GCA_964437895.1 uncultured Methylotenera sp. | reverse complement strand
AACTACACAACGAGATACGTGGCCTGACATGGCAAAAATGGACGAACTTGAATTACTCGGCATCCTCAATACAGAGGAGCAGGACGCCCGCGATTACGTGCATGGCGATCTGGCCGAGAAACGTGCGTCCGCTTATCGCGAATACCTACGCCTGCCGTATGGTAATGAGCAGGATGGCCGCAGCTCTGTTGTTTCGTCTGACGTGCTGGACACTATCGAAGGCATGCTGCCGGATCTGCTGGACGTATTCGTGTCGTCTGACAAGGCCGTTCAGTTTGATCCAGTGAGCAAAGAGGACGAAGAGGCCGCAGCGCAAGCGACTGACGCATGCAATTACGTGTTTTACAAGCAGAATAACGGCTTCATGGCGCTGTATTCAGCAGCAAAAGACGGCCTGCTGATGAAAACTGGCGGCCTGAAATGGTGGTGGGAGGAAAAGCGCACCCCGTCGTTCCAGACCTATCGCGGCGTGGATGAAATGCAGTTGGCAATGTGGCTGGCTGCAAATCCTAAAGCCGAGGTAGTCGAGAAAGACAAGCGCGAAGAGCCGCTTAAAGACGAGATGGGCAATGTTGTTTCGGTTCGCGCTGTCTACGACGTAAAAATTAAGACGGTAGAAACAAAGGGCAAGGTAAAAATCAGCCCGGTGCCTCCTGATGAGCTTCTTATCAGCCGTCGCCATAACTCGATCCTGCTGGATGATTGCCCGTATGTTGCGCACGTCACCCGCCGCACGCTCTCGGATGTGCGAGAAATGGGCTACGACGTTGACGATGAGGATATGCGCTCTGCCGAGTCTGAGAACGAAGCAATGGATCGCGCCTTGCGCCGTCCTGTTGCCGATACAGCGGACGAGTTGCGCACTGACGGCCCGATGGCAGAAGGCTGGCTGAAGGAAGAATATGTCCTGGTTGATTTTGATGGCGACGGAATCGCAGAGCGCCGGCAGATCATCCGGCTTGGTGACAAAATCCTGAGCAATCAGGAAGTGTCGCATGTGCCTATTGCAGCGTGGACGCCGTACATTCTGACGCACCGGTTTGATGGATTGAGCGTTGCTGAAATCGTCAGCGACATACAGCGCATCAATACCGAGATCGTGCGCCAATCGCTCGATAATCTGTACTTCGCCAACAATCAGCGATTGCGTGTGCTGACTGACGCGCAAGGCAACCCGCAGGCCAATATTGACGATCTGCTGAATAGCCGACCTGGCGGTATCGTGCGCGAGTTTGTACAGGGCGCTGTCAACCCGCTTGAACAACCGTGGATTGGCGCGCAAACGCTGCCGATGCTCGAATACCTGTCAACGGTGAAGGAAAACCGCACCGGCTACACGCGCTATTCGCAGGGTATGGACAGCAACAGCCTGAACAAAACGGCTCGCGGCGTTAGCTTGATCATGAACGCCAGCCAGAAGCGCATGAAACTGATGGCGAGGATCATGGCCGAGGCGCTTGTCGCTCCTACCATGCGCGGTGTGTTTAAGACGCTGACAGATTACTGCATCGAGAAACTGTCGTTCCGCTTGCGCAATAATTATGTGCAATACGACCCGCAGGAATGGCGCGATGGCTACGACATGACAATCAATGTCGGCCTCGGAACTGGCGACAAAGAGCAGCAACACGCGATGCTGATGCAGATTGCGCAGACGCAGGCGCAGGCAGTACAGGCCGGGGCGCTCGACAAGCTGGTGTCGATGCAGAACATCTACAACACCCAGGCGCGAATCATTGAGAACGCCGGGTTTAAGGATGCGGACGAGTTTTGGCTTGATCCTAGCAAGCAGCCGCCACAACAGCCGCAGCCACCTCAGCCTGACCCTAACGAGGTCATGAAGCAGCAGACCGAGCTGCAGAAGGCGCAAATCGATCAGCAGACCAAGCTGCAGACAGCGCAAATCGAGGCTGAATCGAAAATGCGTATTGAGCGCGAGCGCATGCAGTACCAGCACTCCCACGATCAAACCATGTTAATGGCGAGGGCGGTTCGGCAGACGATGCCAGAGCCGATGCCCGTACAGCATCCAGAAGAAATGAACGAAGCCCCTGAAAACGTGGCTTTTTTTATTCCTGAACAAAACGAAATGGGCGAGCAATGACCGATCTGCATAAAGACCAGACGCGAGGCTGGAAGGC
>CAYTIV010000279.1:0-2162 GCA_964437895.1 uncultured Methylotenera sp. | reverse complement strand
ACCAAGGAAGTCGCCGACAACAGCTTCAAGCCGGCCGCCGCGATGGTGCGCGCCGACGACGACCTGGCCGACCTGCTGCACGTGCAGGATCACGTCCGCACCATCACGCATCGCACCAGCCGCAACAGCCTCAAGGTCGTCGCAGCGGACACGGAAACCGTGTCTGGCAAGAAGTCGGGCCGCGTGCTGGTCGACGAGCATTGGCTGTTCGGCAAGAAGGCCAACGCCGGGGCCATGTTCATCGAAGCGCTGGGCGGCCAGGTTTCCCGCAATGAAGGATGGGTCATCTACCTCACCACGCAGGCCGACGACGCGCCAGCGGGCGTGTTCAAGGACAAGCTGACCTACTACCGCGAAGTGCGCGACGGCCGCCGGACGGACGCCCGCTCGCTGGGCGTGCTGTACGAGTTCCCGCCGGAGATGGTCAAGAGCAAGGCCTACCTGCAGCCCGAGAACTTCCACATCACCAACCCCAACCTGGGCCGCAGCGTCAGCCGCGAATGGCTGGAAGACCAGATCAGCAAGCACGAAGGCAAGATCGACGGCACCTATCAGCAGTTCCTGGCCAAGCACCTCAACATCGAAATCGGCCTGGCGCTGATGTCCGACCGCTGGAGCGGCGCCGACCACTGGGAACGCAACGGCGACCCGCTGCTCACCCTCGACGCCCTGCTGGCCCGCTCCGAAGTCGTCACGCTCGGCATCGACGCTGGCGGCAGCGACGACCTGATGGCGCTGGCCGTGCTGGGCCGCGAGCGCGACACCGGCCGCTGGCTGGCCTGGTGCCACTGCTGGGTCAAGCGCTCCGTGCTCGATCTGCGCAAGTCCGAGGCGCCGCGCCTGGAAGGCTTCCAGGCCGACGGCGACCTGACCATCACCGAAGACCTGACGCAGCAGATCACCGCGCTGGCCGCGCTGGTCGAGAAGGTCCGGGCCTCGGGCCTGATGGCTGAAAAGGGCATCGGCGTGGACCGCGCCCGCATCGAAGCCATCCTCGACGAACTCAACGCCGTCGGCATCGGCGATGAGCAGGTGCAGGCCGTGCCGCAGAACTGGACGTTGATGGGTCCGATCATCGCCTGCGACCGCAAGCTGACCGAAGGCAACTTCGTGCACGCCGACCAGCCGATCCTGGCGTGGGCGGTGTCCAACGCGAAGGTCGAGACCCACAAGAACGCCTTCACCATCACCAAGCAGGCCAGCGGCACCGCCAAGATCGACCCGCTGATGGCGGTGTTCGACGCGGCGGCGCTGATGGCGAGGAATCCTGAGCCCATGAACGGCGCTCCCCAGATCATCGTCCTGGAGCTGGCACGGTGACTGGCATCCTCGACCTGCAGGCCCGCGAACACCGCAGCGGCGTGCTCGACCGCTGGCTCGCCCAGCGCCCCGGCGCCTTCGAACGCGCCGCCGTGCGCCCCAGCGCCTGGATCGGCGGCGACGCGCCGCCCGGATCGCTCAGTGCGGACGACCTGGTCAAGCTCATCAGCGGGGCCAATCTCACCGCGGCCGGCCAGGCTGTCACGCCGGACAACGCCCTGCGCGTGTCGGCGGTCTACGCCTGCGTGTCGCTCATCTCCGGTGCACTGGCCACCATGCCCGTCGGCGTGTTCGAGCGCAAAGACGACGAGCGCAGCCGCGTCCAGCACGCCTACAGCTGGTGGCTCAACGAAGAAGCCAACGACGACATGACGTCGGCCGCGGCCTGGGAATACGTCACCGCCGCCAAACTCTTCTACGGCGACGGCTTCGCCGAACTGCTGCGCCCCAGCTACGTCAGCACCCGCGTCATCGGCATGCGGCCGCACCACCCGCTGGACGTGCACGCCTTCCGCGACAACCAGGGGATCAAGCGCTACCGCGTTTACGACCAGGCCACCAAGGGCTGGCGCGACGTCGACGCCGCCGACATGATCCAGGTGCCGAGCCTGGGCTACGACGGGCTGCGCAGCCCCAGCCCCATTACCTACGCTGCTCGCGAGTCCATCGGCATGGCGCTGGGCGCCGAAGGCTACATGGCGAAGTTCTTCAGCGGCGGAGCCACCTTCGACTACGCGCTGAAGACCGCGTCCACGCTCAAGAGCGAGCAGCTGCAGCAGCTGTACGACTCGCTGATGCGGCGGGAATCCATCGCCGGGCCGCGGGCGCCGCTCATCCTCACC
>CAYTIV010000278.1:0-2166 GCA_964437895.1 uncultured Methylotenera sp. | reverse complement strand
CGATGTGCGGCAGCGGGACGTTTTTGCTCGAAGCCGCGCTCATCGCCCTGGATACCGCGCCGGGGATCAAGCGTGGTTTTGCATTCGAAAAACTCAAGAGTTTCGATGCGCCCGCCTGGAATGCAATCAAACAGGCGGCGCAAAAGCGCGTCAAACCGGCTTCGCCCATGTCGATTTTCGGCAGCGATGTCGATAGTCGTGCGGTGCGCGCCGCCCGGCAGAATCTGGAAGCCGCCGGGTTATCGAATGTGGTGCAGGTGCAGCAACTGGATGTGCTGGAATCTCCCGCACCGGCATTGCCTGAAGGTACCACCGGCATTCTGCTCAGCAACCCGCCTTATGGTGAGCGCATCGGCGAGCAGGACGAATTGGCCGAGCTTTACCCGCAATTGGCGGCATCGCTGAAAAAACATTTCGCCGGGTGGAACGCGTTTTTCCTCACCTCCGACCTGCGCATGCCAAAACTGATGCGGTTGCAGCCATCGCGCAAAACGCCCCTATTCAACGGCCCGCTGGAATGCCGTTTGTTCGAGTTCCGCATGGTGGCGGGCAGTAATCGCAAGGAGAAACCAGCCGATGCCTGACCGGCTGGATGCGCTGCGGGAGCGCTTGCGTGCGTTTGTGCGCGAGCGCGACTGGGAGCAATTTCATTCGCCCAAGAACCTGGCGATGGCGATGATCGTCGAAGCGGCCGAACTGGTGGAGCATTTTCAATGGGCGACCGAGCAGGAAAGCAAGACTTTGCCGCCGGAAAAGCTGGCCGAAGTCGAACAGGAAGTCGCCGATACCTTCGTTTATCTGTTGCGGCTTTCCGACGTGCTGGGCATAGACTTGATCGATGCCGCGCACCGCAAGATGGATCTCAACGCGCAAAAATACCCGGTCGAAAAAGCGCGCGGCCGCAACGATAAATACACTGCCTATGAATAGTCTGGCAGGCAAGCCAGTTCTGATTATCGATGCACTCGCCACCAGCCGGGTGCAGTTGCAAAAAGCATTTGAAAAATTCGGGTTCGACCGTCCGCATACAGTGGTTGATGTCAAGGATGCCCTGTGGCATCTGCAATCCACCGATTACAGCACCATCGTCTGCGATTACGATCTGGGCGAGGGTACGGACGGCCAGCAGTTGCTGGAATACCTGCGTACCCGCGACCTGATCAGCCGCAATACGATCTTCATCATGGTTACCGCCGAGAACGCTTACGACAAAGTAGTGGCCGTGGCCGAGTGCGCGCCGGACGATTACCTGCTCAAGCCGTTTTCAATCGAACAACTGCGTGCCCGCCTTAAAAAGCTGCTGGCCCGGCAGGCGCTGTTTGCCGCCATCGACCGCGCGTCAGACCGCAAGGACTGGGTGCGGGTGGTTCTCGAATGCGATGCCCTCATCGTGCAACAGGATCAGTTGCCCTACCTGATCGAAGCCAACCGTATCAAGGGCGCGGCCCTGCTCAAGGCGCAGCGCCCGCAGGAGGCGGCGACCGTTTACAAAAGCGTGATGGAGTTACGCCCTACGCCATGGGCACAGTTGGGCTTGGCGCGGGCGCTTTCCATGCAGGGCGACAAGCAGGGGGCGATAGCGCTGGCGCAGGAAATTGTGGACGAACACGCGCATTATCTTACGGCCTACGATTTTCTGGCCGAAACACTGACCGAAACTGGCGAGAAGAAAGCCGCGCTGGAAACCCTGCAAACCGCCAGGCGGGTTAGCCCCGGCACGCTGGACCGTATTCGCCATGTGGCCGACCTGGCGGTCGATACCGGCAGACACGACCTTGCCGAACGCGTGCTGACCGAGGCGTTGAACCGGCATCAGCACTCGCCGGTGATCGAAGCGCAGGATTACGCCAAACTCTCGCGCATCCTCACCGAAGAAGGGTACCCGGACAAGGCGCTGGGCATCATCGCGCGGGCCAAAATGACATTCGATGACGACCTGAGCAAGGTCGTGCTGGCGACGAGCGAATGCCTGGCGCACCGGCGTAGCGGGCATCACGAAAGGGCAGGCAAGGCGCTGGACGATGCGTTGGCAGCCGATCAGGGCCAGTTGCCACCTGAAGTTGCCACGGCAGTGGCCGAGGCTTGCCTGGCGCTGGGCAAGACGGAGCGCGGGGCGGAGCTATTAAAACAAGTGGTGCAGAACAATCCGGAAGATGCCAAAACGCA
>CAYTIV010000277.1:0-2204 GCA_964437895.1 uncultured Methylotenera sp. | reverse complement strand
GCCGGTTTAACCTGCAAACATTGCCTGCAGCTGATTATCCGCTCATGAGTAAAGCCAGCGGCCAAAACATTAGCTTTAGTCTGGCGCAATCAGAACTCAAGCGTTTATTGAAACAGGTTGAGTTCGCCATGGCGCAACAGGATATCCGTTACTATCTGAACGGTTTGCTGCTTGAAGTGAATGGCAACCAGCTACATGTGGTTGGCACAGATGGTCACCGCCTGAGTTATACCAATACCACGCTAGACCAGTCATTTGATAAAACTGAAGTGATCTTGCCACGCAAAACCGTGCTCGAACTGACTAAATTACTGGATGAGCAATCAGATGCGCCTGTGGTCATCGACCTGCTTAACGGTCAGGTGAGTTTTGAGTTTGGCGATATACAACTCATCAGCAAAGTGATTGACGGCAAGTTCCCGGACTACAATCGTGTGATCCCTAGCGGCCATCAAAATACATTTATTGTGAATCGTGTCGAGATCTTGAGCGCCTTACAACGCGCCTCTATTTTGTCCAACGAAAAATACCGCAGTATCCGCATGGTGATCACCAACAACCTGCTCAAGCTCATTAGCACCAACACCGAGCAAGAAGAAGCAGAAGAAGAACTCGAAATTGACTATGCCAAAGCCGCGCTGGATATTGGCTTTAACGTCACCTATCTGATTGATGTATTAAACAATCTGGGTGATGAAAAAATCGAGTTTGCGTTTGCTGACGCCAACAGCAGTTGTCTGATCACGGCAGCCAGTGATGCCAACTATAAATACGTTGTGATGCCAATGCGCATATAATGCCGGCTGCGGGGTAGCATCAACCTCGCTGCAGTGACTTTTAAATCTTACATTAAAGAAACTTTTGTTATGGCACAGCCACAAGAATATAACTCAGACAGTATCAAGATTTTGGAAGGTTTGGACGCAGTACGTAAACGTCCCGGCATGTACATTGGTGACACGTCAGATGGTTCTGGTTTGCACCATATGGTATTCGAAGTGCTTGATAACGCGATTGATGAAGCCTTGGCGGGTCACTGTGACGATATCAAAGTGATTATCCATCCGGATAACTCCATTAGCATTTCAGACAATGGCCGTGGCATTCCAACGGACATCAAAGACGACGATAAACATGAGCCCAAACGTTCTGCGGCTGAAATCGTCATGACCGAACTGCACGCTGGCGGTAAATTTGACCAGAACTCCTACAAAGTGTCGGGTGGCTTGCACGGTGTGGGTGTCTCTGTGGTGAATGCACTCTCAGACTGGTTAAAACTCAAGATTTACCGTAAGGGTCAGGTCCACCAGATGGAGTTTCACCGCGGGGTCCCCCAAGCGCCATTAGCGGTCACTGGCACCACTGACAAAAAAGGCACCGAAGTACATTTTCTGGCGTCTGTGGATACGTTTACCCTGGTTGAGTATCACTTTGAGATTTTGGCCAAGCGTATCCGTGAGTTGTCCTTTCTCAATAACGGAGTCAAAATCGAGTTGATCGATCACCGCAGCGGCAAGTCAGAAAATTTTGCCTTTAGCGGCGGTGTAAAAGGCTTTGTTGAGTACATGAACCGCAACAAGTCTGTGTTGCACCCTAAAGTGTTTTACGCAATGGGTGAAAAAGACAATATGACGGTAGAAGTCGCCATGCAATGGAACGACAGCTACTCTGAAACTGTGCAGTGTTTTACCAATAACATTCCGCAGCGCGATGGCGGCACGCATTTGACCGGCTTGCGTACAGCAATGACGCGTACACTCAACCAATACATTGAACAAAACGAGTTTGCCAAAAAAGCCAAGGTTGAAACCACGGGCGATGATATGCGTGAAGGCATTACCTGCGTGTTGTCGGTAAAAGTGCCTGACCCTAAATTTAGTTCACAAACCAAAGACAAACTGGTATCGAGTGAAGTACAGCCGGTCGTCTCAGAAATTGTGGCCGCCAAACTGGCCGAGTTTCTCGAAGAAAACCCTAACGACGCCAAAATTGTCTGCGGCAAGATTGTAGAAGCTGCCCGCGCCCGTGAGGCCGCACGTAAGGCGCGTGAAATCACGCGCCGCAAAGGCGTGATGGATACCATGGGTTTGCCGGGAAAACTGGCAGACTGCCAGGAAAAAAATCCAGCCCTGAGCGAGCTTTACCTGGTGGAGGGTGACTCTGCGGGTGGCTCAGCCAAACAAGGCCGTGACCGTAAGTTCCAG
>CAYTIV010000276.1:0-2227 GCA_964437895.1 uncultured Methylotenera sp. | reverse complement strand
CTGTTGTAAAGACTGCCGGTAATCATCCAGCAGCGCCGCTGCCGAGGCCGCATGCCCTTCAGACAATAGCTGCTGACTGTTGTCCTGTAGTTGCTGCACATGCGCGGCCAGATCCAGCTCTAATTGATCCCGCATGGCCTGCACACGACTTTCAAGTTGTGCCTGATGCGCGTCTGCCAGTGGCGACAAGGTTTGTGACAACCACACGGCACCCGTTTTCTCAATCGCTTCACGTGCCCCCTGCTCTGCGTTGGCTTGCGCTTCCGTGAGTGCCGCCAGCTGCTGCTCTACCGCTTGCAACTGCTGTTGCACCTGCTGATCTAGCGAGGCCTTAAAATCGCTTTCGCTCGTTTGCAGCTGCCCCTGCTGGGTTTCGGTGCACTGTGCCACTTGCGTTTCAAACGCCTGCAGCTGCTGCTTGCTGATGTTGCCCATGGCCTCGGTGAACGCCTGCTCGATGGACTGCACACTGTCGCCAAAGCGCGCTTGCGCCTGCGACAACAACTCTTGCTGCAAACTTTGCGCATACTGTGACAGCTGCTGCGGGTCACCACGCTGGCTTGCCGGGGCAGCGGAGGCCAGCTGACTGGTCACCAGTTGGGTGATTTCCGGTAACAATGCCTGCCTGACCTGCGCAATCAGCTCATCCATATCCGCGGCGGGTCCCGCGGCTTTATGGACCACTCTGGTTAGTACCGGAATTTCAGAAATATCCACACACCCTCCTTACAAGCTACGATTGCGTCTGCTGCTGCATATGCTGAATTTCATAGCCACGATCGCGGTAAAACGCCCAGCGCTGACGGCCGGCGGCTTTGTCTGCTTCGTCACGGCCAATCAGCTCGAACACATGGCGAAAGCGACTAAAAAACTTGGGCAGGCTCGCCTGGCAATTCAGCAAGATATCATCCTGATGAATGTGCTCTGCCTGCCAGGCCAAATGCACAGGTGTCAGGCCCGCATGCTCGGCATCGGCCAGTACGTTGGGCACAAAACCCTCTGCCGTATGCGACCACAAACGGTCGCTGAAGGCCATCGCCTGCTCCCGGTCGGGCACATAAATTGTGACCTTGCGCTGCTTGGCGTAGCCCTGATGAACCAGTCGCAGCACCAACGCATGCACATCACTTACATCCGTGTAAAAGCGGATTTTGGTCATGACAAATTATTGCGCCGCCTGGTCCAGCAAATAGGTTACCAGTAAAGGCACCGGACGGCCGGTGCCGCCTTTTTCCTTGCCAGATTTCCAGGCGGTCCCGGCGATATCCAGATGTGCCCAGTCATATTTTTTGGCAAAGCGCGACAAGAAGCAGGCCGCGGTGATACTGCCGGCAGCGCGGCCGCCAATATTAGCCATGTCGGCAAAGTTGCTATCGAGTTGGCCCTGATAATCGTCCCACAATGGCATCTGCCAGGCACGATCCCCCGCTTGCTCGCCCGCGGCCAGCAACGCCTTAGCCAGCGCATCGTTATTGGCAAACAAGCCGCTAACATGGTGGCCCAGCGCAATCACACAGGCGCCCGTCAGGGTCGCGACATCAATCACGGCAGCCGGCTCAAAACGCTCGGCATACGTCAGGGCATCACACAGAATCAGGCGCCCTTCGGCATCGGTATTCAACACTTCTATGGTCTGGCCGGACATGCTGGTCAGTACATCGCCCGGCTTGGTGGCGCGGCCACTCGGCATGTTCTCACACGTAGGAATCAGGCCGACCACATTGAGCGGTAACTTGAGTTCGCCCAGCGCCTTGAACACGCCAAGCACAGAAGCGGCGCCACACATATCGTATTTCATCTCATCCATATCGGCACCAGGCTTGAGCGAGATACCACCGGTATCAAAGGTAATACCCTTGCCCACCAGCACCACAGGCTTCTGTGACTTTTTGCCCTGCTGATGCTGCAGCACGATAAAACGGGGCGGCTCTTCACTGCCTCGCGTCACCCCCAGAAAGGAGCCCATATTGAGTTTTTCGATGGCAGCCTGATCCAGCACCTCAACCTTGAAGCCATAGTCTTTGGCCAACTTTTCCGCCTGCTTACCCAAGTAAGTTGGCGTACAAATATTCGGTGGTAAGTTGCCCAAGTCTTTGGCCAGTGCAACCCCCTGCCCCACGCTCGCCCCCTGACTGGCTCCCGCTTCGGCAGCGGCCTGATCGGCTTTATCCACCAGCAGTGTGAGTTGCTGTAAGGCGTGCGCTTCGGGGGAAGCTTGCTTAATCGC
>CAYTIV010000275.1:0-2238 GCA_964437895.1 uncultured Methylotenera sp. | reverse complement strand
AGACTGAACACGACCACCATATTCGCCTCTGACGGCTGCGCGGCCAGCATCACCGGGTGCCCGGTAATCTGTGCCAGATGCTGCAAGTGATAACTGGTCAGCAAGCGGTGCTTGTCCGCAGGCTCGGCATGGTGCTCCAGCCACACCTTGACCGGCTGCTGCCACTTGCGCACGGCTTGCTCCCCGGGCACATACTCACTGCGCAAAGCCACCTCAACAAACGCCTGTTGCAGATAATCTGGCGACTGCCAGGCTTCTGCCGCCAGACCATGGCTGGCGCATAGCAGACAGCCTAGCCAGCATGCTGCCAGCTTAAGCATGCGGCGCCTTGGCTCCGGCGCGCAAGGGCTCCAGCAATGACGACAGGCCGTTATGGTCAATTTCACGCATCAACTGCAACAGACGCCCCAACTGTCCTGGCGGATAGCCCTCACGGGCAAACCAGTGCAGGTAATGCCCCGGCAGGTCCGCAATCAGGCGTCCCTTGTATTTACCGTAAGGCATGGTCACGGTGACCAGTTGAATCAGATCTTCTGTTTGCATAAAAAACGACCCTTTCAGGGGTCATGAAACGCCCGGTTGCCTAGAGCGATAATTATTTTTGTATTTACCCCTACAAAAAGCACGGGTTTGGCCGTTATTCCTGTTGAGTATGGTTTAACCACCTAACAAAAATAAGAACCCTTGCGTTGAATGTAACATCTCGAAAGACCATGATGCAATACGAAATCAGTAAAGAAAAAAGTGCAGAATATCTGCGACAAGCGATCCACCACATGTCCCAGCAGGATGCCGCCTTTCATCCGGTCAGCTACGCTGTCTGGTATGAATACTCCTCTGGCGAACATGCACGCCTCATCGACGAGGTGAACCAACTGATCGAAAAGGAAAAGAAACTCAACGAAAAAAGTACGGCCCATTTGTTTAACAAACATATCGCCAGTCTGGACGCCGAAAGTGCCAAGGTATTGGTGGAACGCTTTAGCGAAGTGGTGACCGAGCTGACCGCCTCAACGACTCAAGCGGGGGCAGACACCACGCAATTCAGCCAAACACTACACGCATGGTCAGAAGATATCCAGCAACTGGCGCCTGAACTGCGCGGACAGATGAGCAACCTGCTCTCCGAAACACAACAGATGCAAGCCTCTATGCATCAATTACAGGGACAACTGGAAAACAGCCTCGAAGAAATCTCGGATCTTAAACACGAAATCATTAAGGCACGTCAGGAGGCAATCTCGGACGGGCTAACCGGACTGATGAACCGCAAAGGCTTTGATGCCGCGCTACATCAGCGCCTAGAATCGGCCCAAGCAGAAGACACCTGCCTGGTGATTGCCGACATTGATTTTTTCAAGAAGGTCAATGACAGCTATGGTCATCTGTTTGGTGACAAAGTGATTCAAGCTGTGGCCAGAATCCTGAAAACCGTGACCGGGGGCTTTAACACGGCAGCGCGCTACGGCGGGGAAGAATTTATTGTCCTGTTGCCGAATACCGGCGTCGATGCCGCCAAGGCACTGGCAGAGAATATCCGCCGTCAGGTGGCCGCCATCAGCATCAAGAATAACGTCACGCAACGACTGATTTCCAACATCACCATTTCACTGGGCGTCACCGCGTATCAACCCGGCGAGTCTGCAGACAGTTTTATCGCGCGGGCTGACCAAGCCTTGTATACCTCAAAAGCACAGGGCCGCAATCAGGTCACCCTGATGCACGACGCCTGGCAAGCGGCTTAATCTTTGCGGCGCCCAGCCAAGGGCGCCAAACCGCCTTAGAGCAGGTCGCGCTTCTGCGCTGGAATATCCTCATACGGGTAACGGGCGTGACCAAAACGCATGACCAGCACAGAGACCGCAAGAATCAGAATAGCGGCAGACACGGCCAGCATATGGGTTTCTGTCATCTCCTTCATATCTAGCAACAGATACCGTGCCAACGCGACCATGGCGATGTAGATGGGGTAGCGCATCGGCAGCTTACCAGAACCAAAATAGCTGTTGATCATGGAAAACACTTCCAAGTATAGAAACAGCTGCAATAGGTCACCCAAGCCAACCATACCGGCATGCCACATACGTGATACTTCATGCATCAGTGAGAGAAAAGTCGCCAGCGTGACCAGGCCTAGGCCCAGACGCTCTATCCACATCAAGGTGTGATGTGCCAGTTTATCGGTCTTGTGTTCGTACGGTGGTTTCATGTCGCCCCCTCTGTGTTATGACTGCGACC
>CAYTIV010000274.1:0-2247 GCA_964437895.1 uncultured Methylotenera sp. | reverse complement strand
TCATTACTGATGACAACAAGATTGCGCCGCCTAACCGCGAAGGCATGAAAACCAACATGGAAGACCTGATTCACCACTTCAAGTTATTTACTGAAGGGTTCCATGTGCCCGCCGGTGAAGCGTATGCCGCGGTTGAGCATCCGAAAGGCGAATTTGGCATCTATATGGTCTCAGATGGTGCCAACAAGCCCTATCGCCTGAAAATCCGTGCGCCAGGGTTTGCGCATTTGGCAGCGCTGGATGAGATGACGCAGGGTCACATGATTGCTGACTTGGTGGCCATTATTGGTACACAAGACATTGTGTTCGGTGAAATCGACAGATAACCGGATCGAATAGAGATTAAGGTACAAGCATGCTCAGTGCAGAATCGATTGAAAAAATTGAATACGAACTGTCCAAATATCCTAAGGACAGGCGCCAGGCAGCCGTGATGTCAGCCTTGCGTATCGTGCAGATGGAACGCGGTTGGCTGTCTAAGGAAAGTATCTCCGAAGTCGCCAAATATCTGGGAATCCCTGAGATTGCCGCACTGGAAGTGGCCACGTTTTACAATATGTATGACTTGCAACCTGTGGGTCAATACAAGATTACCGTCTGTACCAATATCTCTTGTATGTTGCGTGGCTCCGATGAGATCGTCGAGCACCTGCAACACAAGCTGGGCGTAGGCTTTAATGAAGTGACGCCCGATGGAAAATTCTGCCTGAAAGAGGGCGAGTGTATGGGCTGTTGTGGCGGTGCACCATTGTTGCACGTCAACAACGCCGAGATGCATGAATTTTTGACCACTGAAAAAGTGGATGCCCTCATTAACGAGTTAAACAAGGGCTGAGGAACAACACATGGCTAAGATTTCTAACGCTTCCGCCAGCAACCAGCCAGTGATTAAAACTGACCTGAGTGGCCAGACATTGGTGACGCTGCGTACCTTAACTGAAGATCAACCTGCCTCGCTGGCGACTTATGAAAAACTGGGTGGCTATAGCCAGCTCAAGCGCTTGGTGACGGAAAAAGTAAAAGCGCCTGACATTATCAGTCAGGTGAAAGTATCCAATTTGCGTGGCCGAGGCGGCGCAGGTTTTCCCACTGGCCTCAAGTGGAGCTTCATGCCCCGCTACTATGATGGCACCAAGTATCTGGTGTGCAACACCGATGAAGGTGAGCCAGGCACCTTTAAAGATAGAGACATCATTCGTTATAACCCGCATCAACTGATTGAAGGCATGGCGATTGCCGCCTATACATTGGGTGCACGAGTGGGTTACAACTACATCCACGGTGAAATCTGGCAGGATTACCAGATTTTTGAAGCTGCGCTGGCTGAGGCGCGTGCCGCGGGTTATCTGGGTGAGAATCTATTTGGCAGTCACTTCAGTTTTGACTTGTTTGCCGTGCATGGCTACGGCGCTTATATTTGCGGCGAAGAAACAGCCCTGATCGAATCCATCGAAGGCAAAAAAGGGCAGCCACGCTTCAAACCGCCTTTCCCGGCAAGCTATGGTGTGTTCGGCAAGCCGACCAATGTTAACAATACCGAGAGTTATGCCTCCATCCCTTGGATTATGCAGCATGGCGGACAAGCCTTTGCCGATCTGGGTGTGCCTAACTCTGGCGGTAGCAAACTGTTCTCAGTCTCTGGCCACGTTGAAAAACCAGGCAACTACGAAATCAAAATGGGTACGCCATTCAAGGACTTACTGGCGATGGCTGGGGGGGTCTGGAAAGGCCGTCAGCTCAAGGCTGTGATTCCAGGCGGCCCATCCACCGCCGTCATGCCGGCCAGTGCGATTGAAAGTGCCACTATGGATTATGATGGCCTGAGTAAAGCCGGCTCCAGTTTAGGTGCGGGTTCTATGATCGTGATGGACGAAACGACCTGCATGGTGAAAACTCTGAAGCGACTGAGTTATTTTTTCTATGAAGAAAGCTGTGGTCAATGTACGCCCTGCCGTGAGGGTACGGGTTGGGTTTATCGCATCATTGAGCGTATTGTCGATGGCAAGGGCAAGATGGAAGATCTGGACCTGCTGACCGATCTCAGTAACAACATCTCCGGTCGCACCATTTGTGCGTTGGGTGATGCGGCGGCCACGCCTGTGCTGAGCTTCATCAAACATTTCCGTCCGGAATTTGAATATTACATTCAGCATGGCAAGTCCATGGTAGATGGCAAATAACGGACTCAAGCAAACGGTAATCACATGCTAAACATCGAAATTGACGGCAAACCACTAGAAGTCGAAC
>CAYTIV010000273.1:0-2253 GCA_964437895.1 uncultured Methylotenera sp. | reverse complement strand
GAGCGGGTGCGTAAGGCTTATAAAGAGTTGCAAACTGGATTTGTGGGGTTTTGATGAGGCCAATTAAGCAAAAGAAATGCAGACAGTGTAAAGCACTTTACACGCCTATGAGCAGTACCCAAGTGGTTTGCTCATGGCAATGCGCTATAGCTTACGGACAAAAGCAAAAAACCAAAGATTTAAAGCAGGATATAAGGCGCAGAAAAGAAGCGGCAAAACCACAATCTAAATGGTTTGCAGAATGCAAAGCGATTGCTCAAAAGTACGCAAGGGTGAGAGATAGTCATTTAGGGTGCATTAGTTGCGATAAGCCTGCCAATTGGGGAGGTCAATGGCATGGCTCACACTTTAGACCTGCAGGCAGCAATAAAGCGGTGGCTTTGAACTTATTAAACATTCACAAAGCATGTTCAGAGTGCAACAACTTTAAATCAGGTAATTTGATTGCTTATCAAGACCGCCTGATTGAGAAGATTGGAAAAGATAAAGTAGATTGGCTTAAGTCACAAAACCAAACACAAAAGCACAGTATTGAGTATTTGAAAAGGTACAAAGCAGTCATGGGTAAAAGGTTAAGGCAGCTTGAGAAACGAAAGGGGTAATTATGTTAAATTGGATAAAAAGAAAATAGCTGCTTATTTGGGTGTGGTGAAGATTAAAAAAAACACACAAGAAAATCGTTTAGCTAAATATCACAACCCATTATCGCAAAGTCAATTTGAGAATCATTATGGTGCGTATGGTGGGGTTTTAGGTGGTGGGGCTTTTTGTAAAAATATATTTTAAAAAGGGGTAAGCATGGCAGACAAACAATTTTTAAAGGATTTTATCCAGTACGATTACCCTCAATGGTTAGCATCTCGCTGTAATTACGGGCAAAAGCCACAAATAGGCATATTGGCAAAGATGCAGCCATCAAAGACGCATGAAGAGCGAGACTACGACAATAGCCCATTATGCAGCGCGTTTAATTTAGCCTTGCATTGTGGTTTAGAACGCGATGTGCAAGCTTTTAAATGCTTTGTGTTGGTGTACTACGGAAAGCTAGCTACATCGACATACAAAGCGATTAATGAGCCAGACTTTAGTGTTAAGGCTTATTGCATTAATCACAACGTACATCACTCGCATATATACGATAAGGCGCATAGCTTTGCTCAGCAGACTTATAATGATGCTTTGGTGTTGATGAGGCTAAAGCAATCAATTAAAAACTTTGCGGAGGATTTTGTTTAAAATTAAGCAGCTTCAACCTGTTTTTTTAACCACTTTGTGCCGCCTAATTCTTTAAACTTTTGCATAAGAGCTGGCGGCAAAGTGATTTGAGTTCGTTGCACTTTTTCGTGGTCTTGCATAGGTTTTCTGCCTGCTCCACGTGGGTTTTTTTTAATCTCAGTCATTCCGCGCTCACTTTAGCAATTAAAGTTTCAATGGCATTAATTTCGCCAAAGTTTGTTTTGTTGTTTTTAATAAATTTAGGCAAATTATTTAATAAAAATTGAGCTTTTTCTGATGCTTCTTTTCTTGTTTTTGAATCCAAGCTTACCATTTGACCGCAGAGAGCTGATGATTGTTGTTGAAATTCTAAAGTTGAAGTAATTGTCATGATATTTTCCTTTTCGTTAGTTAAGCACTCTTACCAGTGCGGCGCGTTGTGTATCGCGTTAGATATAACTATACTCCCTTTTTAATTTAATGCAACACTTTTTTTAAAATAATTGTAAATATATTTTATTCGTAAAATCAGCTACAAATTGACACTCGAAAAACATTAAGAAAAATGTATACTTTGTGAAATGGTGCGAGAACGCACGCTAAACAAACACAAGCTCACGTAAGTGGGCTTTTTTTATGTCTGGAATAAACATGGCGTTGAATGAAAAGCAGCGCCGCTTCGTTGATGAGTACCTGATTGATTTGAACGCAACGCAAGCGGCAATCAGGGCAGGTTATAGCGAAAAGACAGCTTACTCTATTGGTATAGAAAACCTGAGAAAACCTGAGATTGCACTTGAGTTACAAGCTCGCATGAAAGAGCGCGAAGCTAGAACAGAAATAACTCAAGATAAAGTGCTTAAAGACATTGAGCTTATTAAGCAAGATGCAATGCGCACTAAGATTGATGCTAGCGGTAATATTGAAATGTTAAACCATTCGGCAGCATTAAAAGCATGTGAACTTCAAGGTAAGCACTTAGCCATGTTTACTGACAAGCAAGATGTGAATTTAAACGGCTCGTTAGCTATTACTAAG
>CAYTIV010000272.1:0-2275 GCA_964437895.1 uncultured Methylotenera sp. | reverse complement strand
GCTGGTGGAGTCGTTCGTTCGGTATGCCGTGCTGACGGATGACTTTGTCGGCGGCTGGCTGGAGCCGGTGGTGCAGGCCTTCCTTCAGGTGGTCAACCTGTCCGGCGTGGTGCGCATGCCGCGCGATGTGGTGCCGATCACCAACGACGACGTGCTGTACGTGGCGCCGTCCATGCCGTGGATCGACCCGGTGAAGGAGGCCACTGCCTGGACGCTGCTCACAAACGCTGGGCTCGCCTCCGAGGTGGAGGTGGTGCGCCGCCGCGGGCAGACGCCCGACAGCGTCATCGCCCAGCGCAAGCAGTGGGTGCAGATGCATGAGGAGGCCGGCTTGCCGCTGCCGGCCGATCACGCGGTCAGTGTGGCTGCTGCTGCGGCCGATGCCGCGAATGCGGCGGACCTGGCCGCTGGTGACGATGTCTCCAGTAACACCGCTGGCACGCGGGCCGGCTGAGGATTCACAGCATGACGCAACAGACACCCATTCAGCCAGCGGCGCCCGCAGACCTGACGCAGCCGGCCCCCTGGTGCTCCATCCGCCGGATGGGCGCTCAGGCCTCCGCTGGTGCGGTGAGTGGTGCCCAGGCCCGTGCGGCCGAGGTCTACATCTACGGCGACATCGGCCCCAGCTGGTTCGAGGAAACGCCGACCGCCAAGTCGGTGGTGGAGGAGATCAACGCCCTCCAGGTCGATGACATCACCGTTCGCATTGCCAGCTTTGGTGGATCGGTGGTCGATGGCATTGGCATCCACAACGCGCTCAAGCGGCACTCGGCGCGCATCACCACCGTGGTGGACTCGGTGGCGTACTCCATCGCCTCTCTCATCGCCCAGGCGGGTGATGTGCGGCAGATCGCGGACAACGCCCTGTACATGATGCACGCCCCGTGGTCTGTGGCCATGGGCAACAGCGAGGAGATGCGCCGCCAGGCCGATGTGCTGGACACCTACGCCCGGGCCATGGCGACCAGCTACGCCGCCGCAAGCGGCAATGGTGTGGACGAGGTGCTGCAGCTGCTCAACGATGGCCAGGACCACTACTACACCGCACAGGAGGCCGTGGATGCCGGCTGGGCGGATGAGGTGGTGGCCGGCTCCCCGGTCATGGCCAGCGCCAACATCGTCATGCGCACGTTGGCCGATGGCCGCCACCAGCGCGGGCACTCCGCGCGCGCCGCCTCCATTCAACCGCTGCGGGGCGCATCGCCTGCAGTGGCTCAACCAATGATCCCCGCGGCAGCCGCCGCTCAACCACAGGAGCCCGTCACCATGACGCAAGCCATCTCCACCCCGGCGGCCGGTACCCCGCACGCTGCCGGCTCGCAATCCGCTGACCTGGAGGCCGTGCGTGCCGCCGCTCGTCAGGAGGGCATCCGTGCCGAGGCGCAGCGCCGGGCGGACATCGTCGCTCTGTTCGATGGTGTTTCCGGCCTTGGTGACCTGGCTGAGGTCAAGGCCGCCTGCCTGGACGATGCCAACGTCACTCCGGACGACGCGGGCCGCAAGATCCTGGCCGCGCTGGGCAAGGGCGTGACGCCTGCGGCCGGTGCCCGTGTGGTCACCGTCGAGGACGAGCGCGACAAGTTCCGCGCCGCTGCCGAGCAGGCCATCCTGGCGCGTGGCAATGCCCGCGACGAGTCCGGCAAGATCATCGTGGCCGATGGCCGCAACCCCCTGCGCGGCCGACGCCTGCTGGACATCGCAGAGGCCTGCCTGCGCCGCTCCGGCCGCAGCACCGATGGCATGGACCCCATGCAGATCGTGCACGCCGCCTTCATCGGCCAGACCACCAGCGACTTCCCGGTGCTGCTGGAAAACGTGATGCACAAGTCCCTGCTCGGGGCCTACCGCACCGCCCCCAACCGCTGGCGCGAAATTGCCACGGTGGGCAGTGTCAGCGACCTGCGCGAGCACAACCGCTACCGCGCCGGCTCCCTGGGTGCCCTGCTGGACCTGGACGAGCATGGCGAATACCAGCGCGTCAACATCCCGGACGGCGAGCGGGTCAAGGTCAGCGTCGGCAAAAAGGGCTACCGCCTAGCCATCACCGACGAGCTGGTGATCAATGACGACCTGGGCGCCCTGGTGGGCCTGTCGTCCGCCATGGGCCTGGCCGCTGCGCGCACCATTGAAACCTCGGTGTGGGCCTACCTGGCCAGCAACCCGACGATGGACGATGGCGTCGCCCTGTTCCATGCCGACCACGGCAACCTGGCCGGCAGCGGCGCGGCGCCCACCGTGTCCACGCTGGAGGCAGCCCGCGTCGCCATGGCCC
>CAYTIV010000271.1:0-2280 GCA_964437895.1 uncultured Methylotenera sp. | reverse complement strand
GTGCTGTTTGAAGGACAAAACATCAAGCGCTTAAAACAGGCCAGCTACACTTCATGCGCGGCCAATGTCGATGACTGGTACATCAAGACTAACAACCTCGAGCTCAACGATTACTCGCGTACCGGTGTAGCCTCTAATGCTTATGTGGAGTTCAAGGGTGTGCCTATTCTCTACACGCCGTGGATGAGCTTCTCCTATAACAACCAGCGCAAAAGCGGCCTGCTGGCACCGTTATGGGGAACGACCTCACGCAGTGGTTTCGAATTGCTGACACCGTACTACATCAACATCCGCCCAGACATGGATGCCACAATTTCCACGCGCGTACTGAGCAAGCGTGGTGTGCAGCTGCAAGGTGAGTTCCGCTATCTGGATGAAAACTATTCGGGCATTACCAACGTCGAGTATCTGGATAAAGACAGCATGACTGACCAGACGCGTTTTTACGCCCGACTGTCGCACCAACAACGATTCAGTGATCACTGGACCGGTGGCTACAACCTAGAAAAAGTCTCGGACAGCACCTACTTCTCTGAAATGGCGACACGCATTCAGGTGACATCCCGGGTCAACCTGCAACAATCGGTATTTACCAATTACACCAGTGAGCACCTCACCTTTAATGGCAGCGTGCAACGTTACCAAAACCTGGACAATATCTCTTATGTTTATCAGCGTCTGCCGCAACTGACCCTGACTTACAACGACGATTGGAAAGGCTTCAAGACCCAGACTGGCGCCCAGTATGTAAACTTTCAGACCATGGATGGCATGGTAAACAAGCCCTCAGGCAGCCGTCTGAGCTTTTACCCGTCTATCGCCTACCCGATGAAAAATGCCTACGGCTACGTGACGCCCAAGGTCGGCGTGCAGTCCACGCAATACAGCCTGAGCAACAACATCCCGGTTGGCTACAGCGAGGAATACAACCAGCTGAACCGCACACTGCCTATCGTCAGTGTGGACTCCGGTATGTATTTTGACCGTGCCACCCAGCTGTTCGATACCGCATACACGCACACCCTGGAGCCCCGCGCCTACTACTTGTATATTCCCTACAAGGATCAGAGCAAGCTCCCTATCTTTGACACCTCACTCAACACACTGAACCAGAACTCGATTTTTTATGAAAACCAGTTCAGTGGTGATGACAGGTTGAACAATGCCAATCAAATGACGCTGGCGTTGACCAGTCGCCTGATCGACAGTGAAACCGGTATCGAGCGTTTGAGCGGCACACTGGGGCAGCGTTTTTACTTTGAAGACCAGAAAGTCACCCTGCCCAGCGTCACGGGCAGTACGCGTAAATCTTCAGATATTTTGGCCGGGTTTACCGCCCGCCTGTCCAGCCGGCTTAACCTGGACACCTTCTGGCAGTATGACCCTGACCGTGGCAATATGGAGCGCAACAATTTCCTGTTACGCTACAACCCTGAGCCAGGCAAATCGTTCGGCTTTGGCTACCGCTACACCGCCAATACGCTGGAACAAATCGACACCTCAGCGCAGTGGCCGCTCGGTAATGGCTGGTATGGTATTAGCCGTTTGAATTACTCTATTCGCGACGCCAATGCCGTGTAGTTTTTGGGCGGGCTGGAGTATGATGCCGGGTGCTGGCAGGCGCGTGCAGTCATGCAACGTGTACAAACGGCGACCGCCAACGCGAACTATGCCATGTTTTTCCAACTCGAACTGGGTGGCTTAACCTCCATCGGTGCCAACCCGCTGAATGTGATCAAGCGCAATATTCCAACCTATATGCGCACCTATGACATCCCGGCCATTTACAGAGACCAAAACTCGCAATGATGACCCGCTTTTACCGATTATTTTTATCCACTTTGCTGCTCGCACTAAGCGCGGCCACATTGACTGACGCCGTTGCAGCCGAGAAACGTCCGATTGAAAAAATGGATCGCATCATCGCCGTCGTCGACCAGTCGGTGATTACCGAGCGCGAGTTGCTCAACCGCATGCAGTCAGTCAAGGCCCAGATGATTAAAAAAGGCGTGGAACTGCCGCCTGACGATGTGCTACAAAAGCAGATATTGGAGCGTTTGATTGTCGACAGCTTACAGTTACAGCTGGCAACTCAAACTGGGATCAAAGTGGATGATGCGCAACTGGATAAAACCATAGAGCGCATTGCAGAACAAAATAACCTGACCATGCCTGCTTTCAAAAAAGCGCTAGAGGAAGATGGCACGCCGTTTTACAAGTTTCGCGAGGACATCCGCAACGATATTATTCTGGCCCGCCTGCGCGAGCGTGATGTGGACA
>CAYTIV010000270.1:0-2304 GCA_964437895.1 uncultured Methylotenera sp. | reverse complement strand
TCTTTAAAGGGCTCGATCACGGAGGCCAGCAGCGTTTTGGGCGAACTTACCACCACCGGCTCGGTAGACCACAGCGTAAAGCCTATGCCGGGCAACATGAACAGCGCCACCACCACAAACACCTGTGACCACGGCAAGTGGTCGGCCAGAATCAGCGCCAATGACCCAGGGACCAGGCCAGCAATCCGGTAAGCGTTGACGTGTATGCTGTTGCCCAGACCCAGCTCCTCATCGCTCAAAATCTCGCGCCGGTAGGCGTCAATCACGATGTCTTGGCTGGCTGAAAACAAAGCGACCAATGTCGCCAGCAACGCCACCATGCGGATGTCTTGCTGCGGCTGGAAGCTCCCCAGCGCGGCAATGCTGGCAAACAGGGCCAGTTGTGTCGCCAGTATCCAGCTGCGACGACGCCCAAGCATGGCCAGCAGGGTATATCTGTCCATCAACGGCGCCCACAGAAATTTCCAGGTATACGGCAGTTGCATAAAGGCAAAGGCAGCAATGGTTTTAAGATTGAGCCCCTCACTGCGCAGCCAGGCGGGCAAGAGTTGCAGCAACAAATACAGTGGCAGGCCAGAACTGAAGCCTAGGGCGACACACATCAGCATGCGGCGGGTAAACAAGGTGCGTGTCAGGGTCATGCCAGCATTGTAAACGGTTTTATCAGACCGCCCAGCAACGGGCAAAAAAAAGCCAACCCTTGCGGGTTGGCACACTCGGAGATCAATGGTAAATCTTTGGAAACGGAGCGTCAGTGGACAGCGGGTGGAACCGCATGCCCTGAGGAGGCTGCAACGCAGTGACAACCGCGTGCCCACCGACGCCTCATTTCACAGGGGGAAACTACAAACTCAGTACCCACTGGACGAGGGTTTTGATGTCTTCGTCCTTCACTTGTGGGCTGTTAGGCGGCATGGGCATATCACCCCAAGCACCACTGCCGCCCGCTTTCACTTTCTGAATCAGCTTGGCTTCAGCAGTTTTGTCGCCTTTGTATTTGGCAGCCACGTCCTTGTAGGCCGGGCCAACCACTTTTTTGTCTACGCCATGGCAGAGTAAGCAACCGCTTTTCTGCGCCAGCGCTTCGGCACCGCTACCAGCAATGGCGGAGGCCGCCATTGCCAGCAAGGCTGTTGCCAACAGAGTCTTGCTAAATAATTGCATCAGAATCCCTTTCTTAGAGGCTGAATACGTTCATGCCACCACCACCAGGTGCGGCGTTGTACTTGGTCAGTTCTTTGTAACCACCGGCTGCGCCCAGACCATCGGTATCGTTGGTCAGACCCAAGTTCATGGCTACGCCTGCCCAACCACCAATGCCAGACAATACGCCTACGTACTGTTTGCCTTTGTGGCCGTAAGTCATCATGTTGCCAACCACGCCAGAACCTACTTGGAACTTCCACAACTCTTTACCGGTTTTGGCATCCAGCGCTTTCACCCAACGATCCAGCGTACCGTAGAACACCAGGTCAGAAGCTGTCACCAGCGCACCGCCCCAAGCAGAGAACTTCTCTTTGTTGTACCACTGCGCTTTGCCCTTGAGACCATCCCAAGCCATAAAGCCACCCATCACGCCATCAGGACCCGCAAACATGGTCAGCGTCGCGCCTACCCATGGTTGACCCGCCACATACTTGGACTCAACGGGCTCGTAAGTCATGCACACGTGATTCAAAGGCACGTAGAAGGTTTTGTTTTTAGGCGAGTACGCCGCTGGCTGCTCATCCTTCACACCCAGCGCAGAAGGGCACACGCCTTTAGCGTTGTAATCCTGGTGCGTAGAGTATTTTGGATCCTTGACTGGAATACCGGACTTCAGGTCAATCTTGGTTGCCCAGTTCACAAACGGATGCATTTTTTCGGCCACCAGCAAAGTACCGTTGGTGCGGTCAAAGGTATAACCAAAGCCGTTACGGTCAAAGTGCGAAGCCAGTTGTTTACCGTTGGCTTCCCACAGGATGATCTCGTTCATGCCGTCATAATCCCACTCGTCATGCGGTGTCATCTGATACGCCCAGCGTGCCATGCCAGTATCCAAGTCGCGGGCAAAAATCGTCATAGACCATTTGTTGTCGCCAGGACGTACGTCCGGGTTCCAAGTCCCTGGGTTGCCAGTACCGTAGTACATCAGGTTCAGTTTAGGGTCGTATGAGTACCAGCCCCATGTTGGACCGCCACCATTCTGCCAACCATCTTTCTGCTGCTGCGGCTTCAACCAGGTGCGCACACCGAGGTCAGCTTCAGGAAACTTCAATGCGGCTTTGTCCAGCGGCTTGAAAGAGCCGCCCATTTTGTTACCAC
>CAYTIV010000269.1:0-2306 GCA_964437895.1 uncultured Methylotenera sp. | reverse complement strand
CATGGTAAAATCGGCCAGATTTTTTAATCTGCTGACTGCTTGCACGGCGACGTAGTCAGTTAAAAATATTCGAAAGCGCGTATTTTCCATCATTTATGAATTTGCTCAAAGCATTAGCTACTGTGGGTGGCATGACGTTTATTTCGCGCCTGCTCGGATTTGTACGGGATACGCTGATTGCCCGCATCTTTGGCGCCGGCATGGCCACGGACGCGTTTGTGGTCGCTTTTAAAATTCCTAATCTGCTGCGCCGCATTTCTGGCGAGGGTGCGTTCAGCCAGGCCTTTGTGCCTATTCTGTCTGAATACCGCAAACAGCGTACGCCGGAGGCCACGCGCGCACTGGTCAACCATGTCGCCAGTTTACTCGGGCTGTTTTTAGTGGGCATTACCATTCTCGGCATGCTGGCTGCGCCATGGATTATTCGGCTCACCTCGCCGGGCTTTGTGCATGCGCCTGAAAAGTTCGCCCTGACCACTGATCTGTTGCGCATTACTTTTCCTTATATTCTGTTCATTTCGCTGGTGTCTATGGCAGGCGGGGTACTCAATGCCTATAGCAAGTTTCAGGTGCCGGCGTTCACCCCGGTATGGCTCAATCTAAGTTTTATCGTTGCGGCCCTGTTTGTGGCGCCACACTTTAACCACTCCATTTATGTGCTGGCTTGGGCGGTATTTGTCGGCGGCATCATACAGCTGCTGTACCAGTTGCCCTATTTGCAGAAAATTGGCATGTTGCCTCGCTATGCCCTCAATCTGGAGGATGAGGGCGTCAAACGCATCCTCAAACTCATGGGGCCCGCCATTTTTGGCGTCTCTGTGGCGCAGATCTCGATTGTGCTCAACAACATTTTTGCCTCTTTTATGCCCACTGGCAGTGTGTCATGGCTGTATTTTGCAGATCGTCTGATGGAGTTTCCCACTGGCGTTCTCGGGGTGGCGCTTGGCACGATTTTGCTGCCAAGTTTATCCAAAGCCCATGTGGACAAATCCAGCGGCGAATTTTCTCAATTGCTGGACTGGGGCTTGCGCCTAACCTTTATGTTGGCGATTCCAGCTGCGGTTGCCATGGCCGTTTTGTCCAAGCCGCTGGTGGCCAGCCTGTTTTATTATGGCCGCTTCACCCCCGTGGATGTGATGCAGACGGAGCGCGCGCTGATCGCCTATAGTTTGAGCTTGCTCGGTCTGATTATGGTCAAGGTGCTGGCGCCAGGCTTTTATGCGCGTCAAAACGTCAAAACGCCGGTCAAAATTGCCCTGTTTACCCTGACGATGACACAAGTGATGAACGTGGGTTTTCTAATGTTCACCTCGCTGCAACATGCCGGGCTAGCGCTGGCCGTTGGCCTCGGTGCCTGCCTGAATGCGATCTTGCTCTGGGTTAACCTGCAGCGATCGGGCGCATTTCAACCGCAGGCGGGCTGGCTGTTGTTTTTGTTCAAGCTGGTGGTGGCCGTGACCGTGATGGCGCTGGTATTGCATAGTGCCGCTAATTGGGCTGGTGACTGGCTGGCCATGCCCACTTTTAGTCGTATTCTGCATCTGGGTGGCGTGGTTGTGCTGGGCATGGCGGTTTACTTTGCCGCCCTTGGCGTTTTGGGGTTCCGTCCTCGGGATTTCATGAAGCGGGTGGCTGGATAATGCAGATTTTTCGTCACATTCCACTCAGCTCTGTACCGCAGGCGATTGCAATTGGCAATTTCGATGGCATGCATCTGGGGCATCAGGCGCTGCTACGGCAGCTGATGGCCTATACCCAGACCTACAAGATTACGCCGGCGGTGATGACGTTCGAGCCGCATCCGCGCGAGTTTTTTGCGCCGCAGAATGCGCCTGCACGCCTAGCTTCCATGCGTGAAAAGCTGGAGTATTTTGCGGCGTGTGGCATCCGCCATGTGTATGTGCAGCGCTTTAATCAGGCATTTGCGGCGCAATCACCCGAGGCTTTTATGCAGGTGTTGCGAGCGCAGTTGAATGCCAATGTGGTTATGGTGGGTGAGGATTTCTGCTTTGGTGCGAAACGGGCGGGCAGTGTGCAGACCCTGATTGCGCAGGGCTTTAATGTGATTCCGCTGCCAGAGGTGCAACTGCACGCAGAGCGCGTTTCCAGCACGCTAGTACGGAATGCCCTGGCGGCCGGTGATTTGCTCAAGGCGCAGACCTTGCTCGGCAGACCGTATAGCATCAGCGGCAAGGTGGTGCATGGTGCCAAACTGGGTCGCCAGCTTGGATTTCCTACCGCCAATGTGCACATGCGCCATGAACGGCCTGCACTGACCGGGGTTTATGCGGTAAAATTGAACAATT
>CAYTIV010000268.1:0-2310 GCA_964437895.1 uncultured Methylotenera sp. | reverse complement strand
TGTGCAGGGCCGCTACACGCACGCGCAATCGCACCTGCATCAATAGTGAGGGCTGCTTGCAGTGCCTGTGAAAGATGCTCGGCATCCTCCAGCGGGCAGTTTTCCAGCCCCAGCCGCCCGCGGCTGTCACACTCACAGGCGAGCAAAAAGTCTTCGAAACGGCTACGCTGGCGGAAGGCATCCAACTCTTCGAGAAACTGTAGCAAGGTGCTGGCTTTCATCTGCCTGGCGGCATGCAGCTTGCCATGATATTTGGCCACCACCAGCGCCAGATCCTTGCAGTCATTGGGCACCTTGAGCCTCGCAACCACATCACGAATCAGATCGACGCTGCGCAACTCATGGCCGATATGGCGTGGCAGCACCTCAGCAGGCGTAGTGCCCTTACCCAGATCGTGGGTGAGTGCCGCAAATCGGACGGGTAAACGATAGCCCTGACGTGCGGCATAGTCGATGACCATCATGACATGAATGCCGGTATCTATTTCGGGATGATAAGTGGCCGTTTGCGGCACCCCCCACAGGGCATCCAGCTCAGGCAATAGAATGCGCAAAGCACCGCAATCACGCAGCATCTCAAACATGCGGCTAGGCTGTTTTTCCATCAAGCCCTTGGCCAACTCCTGCCAGACCCGCTCAGGCACCAAGGCATTGACCTCGCCGGCTTCAACCATGGCACGCATCAGGGCCATGGTTTCAGGCGCCACGGTGAACTCGGTAAAGCGCGCCAAAAAGCGTGCTGCACGCAAAATGCGCACCGGATCCTCACTAAAGGCTGCCGTCACATGCCGCAGGCGTTTGTCTGCAATATCCCGCTGACCATGAAAGGGATCAATCAGCGTGCCATCCTCGGCCTGCGCAATCGCATTCATGGTGAAATCTCGGCGGGCCAGATCTTCTTCCAGCGTCACTTCGGGCGCAGCATAGACACTAAAACCCTTGTAACCCATGGCGGTTTTGCGCTCTGTGCGGGCGAGCGCATATTCCTGTTTGCTTTGGGGATGTAGAAAGACGGGGAAATCCTTACCCACCGCTCGGTAACCGGCGGCCAGCATTTGCTCAGGGCTCGCGCCAACCACGACAAAGTCACGGTCTTTGACTGGCAGCCCCAATAAGGTATCGCGCACGGCCCCACCGACCTGATAAACCTGCATGGCAGGAGTCTCCGCGATCAGCGTCTGGCGTTGATTACTCGGCCCGCAGCCGCACGGAAGTGGTCATACGCCCCACGTGGGTTGTTTTTGACCAGATAGCCGGAGATCACGGCAAACATATCGGTCGGGACCACACACAGTTCGTTAGCCATGGGTTGCTGACACACATTGTCGACCTGCATGGATTTGACGTTATCTCTAGACATGAGTTTGATCGGCAACAACTGCATGAAGCTGCCCTGTAACAGCGACATTTTCAGGCTCAAACCGACGATAGGCCGTTGCACATGGATGGTCTTCATCACGGCTTCCATAATCTGTTGCAAGGTCATGATGGCCGGGCCGCCTAACTCATAAGTTTTACCATAAGTGGCGGGTTCGTCCACGGCATTGACCATGGCAGCAGCCACATCCTCGACCCAGATCGGCTGGAACTTCGCCTGCGGCATGGCCAGGGCCAATACTGGAATGCACTGAATCAGCTTAGCAAACAAATTGATAAAGCGGTCACGCGTACCAAAAATCACGGAGGGGCGGAAAATAGTCACATGCAGCTTTTTGCTGAACTCCATCACCGCCAAGTCACCCGCAGCCTTGCTGCGCAGATATTCGCTGGGGGCTGTGACTGAGGCCTGCAGTGCGCTCATGTGTATCAGACGCGGTATACGCAACTCTTCGCATAACTGCGCGACGCGACGCGGAAACTGATGGTGCATTTTTTCAAAGCCGTTATCACGGGTCTGATGCAGAATCCCAATCAGGTTGATCACGACATCACTGCCCTGCAACTGCTTTTTGAGGGTGGCCTGATCTAAGATATCGCTCTCGACCACCTGCACATTAGGCAATAAAATCAGATGCTTGGCCTGCTCGCGTCTACGCGTGAGCACCTTGACCTGATAGCCGGCTTGATCTAGCCGGGCGACCACACTGCTACCAACAAAACCGCTACCACCTAATACAGTCACTTTCTTCATCATGCTTTATCCTGATACGTCTTGCGTTGAACCGTATTGTACCCAAAAAAGGGCACTTACTCTTGCTCTGAAATGTTGATGGTGGTCGTCACCGACTCGTCTGCCGCACTGCGTGCCGGAATCGTGCCCAGACGTTTTTTAAGCGTGAGCACTGGCAGCCCTAGCCTGGGCGCGTACAT
>CAYTIV010000267.1:0-2317 GCA_964437895.1 uncultured Methylotenera sp. | reverse complement strand
TGATAAGTGCAGGGATTTACATAAACGTGAAATTATTGGAGTTAGTTAAATGCAATTAAATATGTTTAGCAGCATATTAAATATAGATTCAATTATTAAAGAAATATCACTATTGCCAATTGATGAAAAAGTTGCTGCAATTAATGAAATCAAAATAAAACTGCATGAGATTAGTCCATTTAAAACAGAACCAGTTGATTGTGTTTTATGGGTTAAAAATGAAAATGTTCATGCAAATGACTATAACCCAAACTCAGTAGCGCCTCCTGAAATGGAATTGTTGCGCGTATCAATTGATGCAGACGGCTATACTCAGCCCATTGTTTCCATGCCACACGATGATAAGTTTGAAGTTGTTGATGGCTTTCATCGGCACAGGGTTGGTAAGGAAATCTCACAAATAAGAGAACGTGTGCACGGATATCTACCACTGGTTCAAATTCGTTCAAGCCAAGAAGATAAATCAAATAGAATGGCAGCAACAATTAGACACAACAGAGCGCGTGGTGAGCATAAAGTAGATTCAATGGCTGAAATTGTTGTAGAGTTAAAAAGACGATTTTGGTCTGATGAAAAGATCGCAAAAGAATTAGGAATGGAACCAGATGAAGTTTTAAGATTGCAACAGGTAACAGGGCTTGCATTGTTATTTAAAGACGAAGAATTTAGCAAAGCATGGGAAGCAGATACATTGCGAGATGTTGAGGGCGAAGATGAAATCGAATGATGGTGGAATATGGCACCCATTCTGGATGTGGGAAGAATTAAATTTTAATATGTGGGGAGATGTTGAAAATAAAAAACAATGGCTTGAAAAAGCTATAACATTTACAGGAAACCATGAGCTGTATGGGTTTTGGATGTTTAAAGTTGCAGACAATTGGAAATACTCTTGTGAGCATAATTTAACCAAATTGGACACAAACAGAAAAGCATGGATAGGTCACGCAGCAGTTGCAATGGCTATTCAATGTCCAGAAGATATAGTTAGACAGGCTTGGAGCTTTCTTTCTGAGCAACAACAAAAAGACGCAAACAATCAAGCTTTAAACGCAATTAAATATTGGGAAAATAAAAATGCCAAAAACATACATGGAAACTGATGTTTTAACAGAAGCAAAAAAACGGATTGAATGGACTTTTGATAATTTTGATAATATTTATTGCTCATTTTCAGCAGGCAAAGATTCTGGCGTTATGACCCATCTTGTATGTGAAGAAGCTAGAAAACGTGGGCGCAAAGTAGGATTATTCTTTCTTGATTGGGAATGTCAATTTACACATACAATTGAATTTGCAGAAAAGATTTATGATGAATATTCGGACTGCATAACACCTTATTGGGTTGCTCTTCCAATTAAGACATGGAACGCTTGCTCAACACATGAGCCAGAGTGGACTGCATGGGATGAATCTAAACGCAATATTTGGGTTAGAGAGCCTAATAAAATATCAATTACTGATCCTTCAAAACTTCCATTTTGGTATGAAGGTATTATGTTTGAGGAGTTTGTACCTACATTTGGTCAATGGTTAGCGCAAGGTGAAAAGTGTGCATGCTTTGTGGGTATTAGAGCGCAAGAATCATTGAACCGATTCCGTACATTGGCTAGAGAAAAGCCAATGTATGACAACAAACCTTTTACAACAAACGTAGTGGAAAATGTTTGGAATGTTTACCCTATTTACGATTGGGATACTTCAGATATTTGGAAATATCACGGCAAGACTGGAAAATCATATAACAAGCTTTATGACAAAATGCACCAAGCTGGCTTATCTATTCATCAAATGCGTATTTGCGAACCTTTTGGCGATGAAAGCCGTAAGGGATTATGGTTATATCAAGTGATTGAGCCTTCTATCTGGGCAAGATTAGTTATGCGCGTAAATGGTGCCAATACAGGAAAGATGTACTCAAATACGCGCGGTAATGTAATGGGGAATCACACAATAACTTTGCCAGAAGGCCATACTTGGGAATCTTTTGCCAAATCCATTCTTGAAAGTACACCGCCAAAAACAAAAGAACACTACAAAAACAAAATTGCTGTTTACATTAAATGGTGGATGAAACACGGGTATGAAGATGGCATACCTGATGAAGCGCCAATCAAAATTGAAAATGCAGGAAAGGCTCCAAGTTGGCGCAGGGTATGCAAGACATTATTGCGAAATGATTATTGGTGCAAGTATTTAGGCTTTAGTCCTACAAAGACTTCAGCTTATGAAAAATACACAGACCTAATGAAACGCCGCCGTAAAGATTGGAATATTTTTACTGAGTTTTCATCATAAAATAAAACAGGCTCGACCT
>CAYTIV010000266.1:0-2327 GCA_964437895.1 uncultured Methylotenera sp. | reverse complement strand
TGCCGCTGCCGTAGCCGAGCAGTTGCCAACGGTTTGCAGGTTTCATGCCGGGCACCCCAGTTCACCGCGTTCGATGCTTGCACGGACCTCACGATGCAGCAGCTTGGCCAGGAAGCTTCGCGGCAGTTCATCGACGATCAGCAGGTGTCCGGGCCGCTGCCAGTCGGGCAGGAAGGCGGCCAGCTGGGCGGCCAGTTCGTCCTGCACCGTGGCCACGGGCAAGCCGCGGCTGGCCCGGCGCAGTGAGACGCACAGCCACACCTGGCCTCGCGCCTGCACCAGCGCGGCTTCCTTGACATGGCGACATTCATGCGCGACTTCCTCGACCAGCCGCGGATACAGCCGGCCCTGCGGCAGGTCGATCAGGTTCTGCTGGCGGTCCAGTATGTGGATGCGCCCGGCATCGTCGAACCAGCCATGGTCGCCGGTGAAGTACCAGCCGTTGTGCAACACCTCGTGGCCCAGTGCCTGGCGGTCCATGTAGCCCTCGAACACGGTCGGGCTGCGCACCCAGACCCGGCCGATCGCGCCGGTGGCGAGCTTGTCGCCGGCTTCCCCGCGCACTTCCAGCTCGACTCCGCGGGCGATGCGCCCGGACGAGGACAGCACGCTGGCCCACGCCGGCCGGCCGTCGTCGACGTGTTCGGCCGGAGCCAGCATGGCGACCGGCGGCAGCGCCTCGGCCATCCCGTAGCCCTGCTGGAAGATGCGGCCAAATCGGGAGATTGCCTCGCGCAGCTTGGCCACCGGCATTGCCGCGGTTCCGTAGATCACCTGCACTCCGGAAAGATCGTCGTCGCCCAGCCCCGGGTGGTCGAGCAGGTCGATCAGCAGGCTGGGGGTGGTGAACAGGTGGCTGGGCCTGCGCTCGCGCAGCGCTTCAAGCAGCGCATCGGCGTCGTAGCGCGGCGGCAGGATCAACTGCCCGCCGCTCAGCACCGCCGGCAGCACCGCGCCACTGCCGGCCCCGGACAGCGGCACCCCCACCAGCATGCGCGAACGCTCGCGCGGCGGGTCGCTCAGGTTCAGCAGCAACAGACGCAGACTGTGCAGGTACGACGCGTGCCTTATCGCCAGCAGCTTGGGCGCGCCGGAGGTGCCGGAGGTATAGCCGATGCCGATCAGGTCCTCGCGTTGCAGCGGTTCCCTGCTGGCGGCAGGCGCGGTCGCGGCCAGCCGCGCCTGCAGGGTACCGGCGCCGGGCGTGCAGTCCCACAGCAGCACGCCTTGCGGGTCGAAGTCTGCCGGCAGCAGTGCCGGTTCGGCCATCAGCAGGGCGGGCGCGAGTTCGCGCAGCGCCTGTGCCAGCACCGCCGGCGGATGGGCCGGGGTGAACCCCACCAGGACCACGCCGGTTTCGATCCCAGCCAGGCGCACCACCAGCTGCGGCCATTCGTCGCTCAGCAGCGTGGCCACCCGCGCGCCCTTGCCGATCCCGGCCGCACGCCAGGCCGCCGCCAGGCGCAGCACCTGGTCGCCCAATTCGACCCAGTCCCACGCCACCGTCGGGGTAACCAGCGCCGGCCGCGCCGCGTGCAGGCGCATGGCGAAGCGCTGTACCTCGCGCAGGCTGCCGGCGCGCGCCACCCTGGCGGCTGCCAGCCGGACACGCAGCCTTGCCAATGCCCGCCGCAACGGCATCATGCGTCCGGGGCGGTGCCGGGCATCGGCTGGAAGCCGGTGTGGTTGAACGTTTCGATCGATCTTGTCGGCGAACTTGCTGGCGATGAAGCGCAGCTTCAGCCGCTGCAGCGGGCCGCGGTTGCCCCAGCGCAGGCGGCCGTGGCGGAAAATGCCCAGGTAGGGGTCGTACTGGGTGAACTCCGGCGCGGCACGCAACGGACGCCGCTTAAGCAGCGCGACCAGGGTTTCGGTGCAGACCATGCCGGTGATCAGGCTGATCGCCGCGGCCGACGATGAGCCAGCGTGCTCGTCAGGCTGCACGTCCTCCGGACGCATGTAGCTCCAGTGCCGGCCCTGCGGCGCCAGGCCGACGATGAAGCGGATCATGGTCTCGAACGGGCTCAGCCCTTCGTGCAGGTCGAAATAGTCCTCGTAGCGCATTCCGCCGGGCACGAACGCGCCGACCGTGCCGGACAGGCCCAGCGGTGCGCCGAACAGGACCGGGATACCGGCTTCGCGCGCACGCCGGTACAGCAGCAGCCGCGCCGGCTGCGCGTACACGTCGATGCCGTCCAGCACCACGTCCACGCCGCGCAGGAAGTCGTCGATGTTGTGCTCGCCCACGCCCCGGTCGAAGCTCACCACCTCGACCCCGGGATGGATATCGCGGGCGATCTCGGCCATCACCTCGGCCTTGGGTCGGC
>CAYTIV010000265.1:0-2333 GCA_964437895.1 uncultured Methylotenera sp. | reverse complement strand
ATGCGCGCAGAAGAGCGCTTGGCGGCCTTTTTGTTAAATCTGTTACAGCGCCTGCATGCTAGAGGCTATTCCAAGAGCGAGCTGATTTTACGCATGACGCGTGAAGAAATTGGCAGCTATCTGGGGATGAAACTGGAAACGGTTAGCCGTACCTTCTCCAAGTTTAGCGATGAAGGCATTATTGAAGTCAAACAGAAAAACATCCGCATTCTCGATCACGAGAAACTAAAAACGATTTTTAACGCTAGCACCTGCTAGCCACCTCACCCACACCATGGCAGCACCGGCCTTGTTCCAGGCGCTCTCGACGTATGCCGAGAGCCGCCACTGGCTTTATATCTATCCAGTGTGGTCACGCCGCGCACAAGGCCTGTCGCTAGGCATCAACCTGCACCCTAACCATTGCTGTAACTGGCACTGTATTTATTGCCAGGTGCCCGGCTTGCAGCGCGGCCCTTCGCCCGTCATCGATATCAAACAATTACAAACCGAGCTGCAAGACTGCCTGCAATGGCTGGATACGGCTTGCGCGCAACAGCCGTGTACATTGCAGGATTTTGTACAGGATATCGCCTTTGCCGGGGATGGTGAGCCGACCACCTCGCCGCAATTTGCCGAGGTATTGACATGGCTGCTGGCGACGCTGCAAGCCCGTGCAAGCACACAGCGCCCACGCACCGTCAGATTAATCACCAATGGCAGTCAGCTGCATCAAGCACCTGTGCAGGCAGCATTACGGCTACTCGGAAAGGCTGGCGGAGAGGTATGGTTTAAGGTGGATGCTGGTAATGACGCTGAAATGCGTAATATAAATGATGCACACCTGCCATTATCGCTGCACGTGCAACGACTCCAAGCCTGCACAGCCATATGCCCCACCTGGGTGCAGACGGCGGTCATGACGCGCATGACGCCAGAGGGCTTGCATACCAGCCCGGCCCTGCCCGCTTACGCCGAGTTACTCGCGCCACTTAAGAATGAACTGCAGGGAATATTACTGTACGGCATTGCCCGCCCCAGTCAGCAGGATACGCAAGGCAGCATCCAGACCACACCGGTCGAGACTATGAACGAATATGCAGACACATTGCGCACGCAAGGCTTTAGCGTGCGCATGTTTGAGTGAGTTACTGCTCAGCCGGCTTCAGGCCAGTTTGGGCGTGATTACGCGCTTGCAACGCAGGGGCCATAGACTCACTCTGTGCGTCCTGCCCTTGCGCATCCAACGTTTTATTAATCTCGATGCCTTTGCGATAGTAGTCTTCGATCGCGGGATCAGGATGTGAAATCGCCAGATACAAAGTGATGAAGGAAGCCACAATGACGGCCGAAGGGCCGCCAATCAGCAGCCAGACATAGGGATTTTTGTACCACTTGCCTGGCGTTGAGGATAAAGGTTGCTGCTGATGGGTTGTTGACACCTGTGGCTCCATTAATTACTTGGCACGATAAAGACAGATTTCTCTTTGATCGTTTCACCGGACTGCTTGTCCGTCATTTCAAAATACACCTTGTGCGATCCTGCGTGTGTGACGCCATCGGGCAACTCAAGTTCAATCACCACGTTACGTTTTTCAAACGGCTGCAAGGTACTGAAGTTGTTATTACTCTCTTCAGCCAAGTGCACGACCAGTCCATCCAAGCCTGTGACCTTGAGCGCGTAATCATGCGGCTGCTCAGTGTCGTTTTCGAGTTTGAGTGTGTACACGTTTTCGATCATGCCCTCATTGGTATAGCGGGCCATCACAGAACGGTCACGCAACACATCCAGCCTGAAATCAGGTTTGAAATACAAACTGACGACCATGCCTATGGTCAGTATGACCAAAATCGCGGTATAGACCAACACACGCGGACGCAACAAACGACGCAGCATCTGCTGACGGGTCCAGCGGTTATTCATACCGTTCTGCGTTGAATACTTGATCAGACCACGGGCATAGCCCATTTTGTCCATCACGTCGTCGCAGGCATCAATACATGCGCCACAGCCGATACACTCATATTGCAAGCCTTTGCGAATATCAATGCCGGTCGGACACACCTGCACACAGATATTGCAATCGATGCAGCTGCCCAGACCGTTGGCGTTCTCGCCTGCCTTTTTGGAACGTGAGCCACGCGGCTCACCTCGCGCCTCATCATAGGTCACAATCATGGTGTCATCGTCAAACATCGCACTCTGAAAGCGCGCATAAGGACACATGTATTTGCAGACCTGCTCACGCATGTAGCCGGCATTACCGTAAGTCGCAAAACCGTAAAAACAGATCCAAAACGTTTCCCAACCACCCAGGTTCACGCTCAGAATATTCGGGACCAGCTCACGGATC
>CAYTIV010000264.1:0-2333 GCA_964437895.1 uncultured Methylotenera sp. | reverse complement strand
ACGAGCCAGTTGAGTCTAAATACGTTGCTGGTCAACCATGGGTTGGTGCTACATTGACCATGTTTGCTGGTCCAGACGGCGTGATGGGTGGCTTCGGTGCTTACGACCCAATGACCAACAAAAAAGTTTGGTACAACAAAGAGAAGTTCTCTGCTTGGGGCGGTGCTCTGACTACAGCTTCTAACATCGTGTTCTACGGTACTTTGGATCGTTGGTTCAAAGCTGTTGATGCACAAAACGGTAAAGAACTGTGGAAATTCCAAGTTGGTTCCGGCGTGATTGGTAACGCATTCACATACGGCAACAAGGGTAAACAATACGTTGGCGTACTGTCCGGTATCGGCGGTTGGGCTGGTGTTGCGATGAACTTGGGTATGACCAACGACACAGACGCACTGGGTGCTGCTGGTGGTTACAAAGAGTTGACCAAGTACAACGCTGCTCCTGGCGGCGGTGCATTGAATATCTTCTCTCTGTAATTGACCTACACCTACGCGCGGTAAATCGCCGCGCGTTCATGTAATACCCTGCTTAGGCAGGGTATTTTTTTGTTTGTTGTCAGGAGATTAAATGGTGCGCTAACCGTAGATTTGAACGCTGTTTTCTGTACGGATTTGCTGAAAGATTTGTAGTCGCTCGGGCGCAATGCTGCCATCAGCCAGGGCTTTTAGAATCACGCACTCGGGTTCGTGCGTGTGCGTGCAGTTATTGAACTTGCAATGTCCGATGAGTGGCCTGAATTCGACAAAAGCATACTCAAGATCGGTTTCATTAATATGGTACAGGCCAAATTCCTGCAAGCCGGGCGAGTCTATGATCGCACTCTCGGCATCTAGGTGATATAGATGCGTCGCTGTGGTGGTATGTTTGCCACTATCCAGCGTCGCGCTGATCTCTTGTGTTTTACTCCGCGCTTCAGGCAGTAGGCTGTTGATGATGGTAGATTTCCCCATGCCAGACTGGCCGACCAGCACGCTGGTATGGCCTGCCAGCAAAGGCCTCAGGCTCTCCACAGATTCTTTGGCATTCAGCTTGAGTGTGAGATAACCCAAGGCCGCGTACTGCTCCAGTTTCTGCATGGCTTGCGGATTAGGCAGATCACATTTGTTGAGAATGATGACGGCGCGAATACCAGCGGCTTCGGCCGCGACCAGGCAGCGATTCAGCAGGTCTTCATAAAAACTGGGCTGAGTTGCCAGCACAATCAGTATTTGGGTGACATTCGCCGCCAGGATTTTGCTTTTGAAAGCGTTGCTGCGATAGAGTAGGGTATTACGCTCTGCGGTTTTCTCGATCACGCCTTCATTGTCGGCAGTGAGCGTAATGCTGACGCGGTCACCTGCTGCATTATCGACCTTTTTGCCGCGGGTCACGCAGCTCAAAATACGACCATCGGGCAATTCAACGTTATAGCGCTTGCCATAGGCAGCGATAATGAGACCTTGGTGGGACATGCTAGAAATGATAGTAGGAGTGATTCAGGTACTGTACCACTTGCTGCTCTTCGTCATCAAACCATTTCAGATTGAGCATGGTGTTACAGTTGGTGACTTGTGCCTTGAGGCCATTAAACGAACGCACTTTGCGGTACTCACGCGTATAGATACCGCTGCCATCGCCACCATAACTGCTGGCATGGCAGCTGATGCAATGGCTGTCTACCAGCTTCTTGCCCGCCGCAAATGACGACTGCTGATCAGCGGCGCTGGCGTGCAAGCTGGCCAGTGCACACAGGCTGATCAGTAGCAGGCGTTTCATTGTGCGTAAGTTTGCAGTTTGGCAATGCGCAAACTGGCCGGTGGGTGTGAGTCGTAGAATGCTGAGTGCAAAGGATCAGGCGTCAGGGTAGAGGCATTGTCACGATACAGTTTGACCAGCGCATCAATCAGATACTGTGGGCGTGACTGCTGAGCTGCGTAGTGATCTGCCTCGAACTCGTTGGTTCTGGAGTAGGCCGCGAGCAGCGGGCGCAACACAAACATGAATACCGGTGCCACCAGCACGAACAGCAACAGCGCCATGTGGTTGCTCATCTCTGCCACGCCCAGTCCGGTAAAAAACCATTCCTGTTTGATCAGTGCGCCCAGCAGCGCTAGGCCGAGCAGGCTCAGGCCGAACATCATGATGATGCGTTTGATGACATGCTGATGCTTGAAATGGCCTAGCTCATGGGCCAGTACCGCTTCGATTTCATCGGCACTGAGTTTTTCTAGCAGCGTATCAAAAAATACCACGCGCTTGTTTTTGCCAAAACCCGTGAAGTAGGCATTGCCGTGGCCAGAGCGTGTAGAGCCGTCCATGACGAACAGGCCTTGGCTGGCGAAGCCACACTT
>CAYTIV010000263.1:0-2340 GCA_964437895.1 uncultured Methylotenera sp. | reverse complement strand
GCCGCATATCGTTACATCCAACAACTCTAATAACATTAAAACATTTACATTCGAGGCTCTTATGGATTTACGCAAACTCAAAAAACTGATTGATCTGGTCGAGGAATCTGGCATTTCAGAACTGGAACTGACTGAGGGTGAGGAAAAAGTACGTATCAGCCGCGCCATGGCGCCAGGCATTGCGCCTGTCACACAGTATGTGGCGGCCCCTGCGCCGGTCGCAGCTTCAGCGCCTGCCGCCGCAACGCCTGCTGCTGCCGCGCCTGCCGCAGCCCCAGCGGAAGTGCTGGATGGCAAAGTGGTTAAGTCACCTATGGTGGGTACGTTTTATCGTGCTTCCTCTCCAGATGCCAAGGCATTTGTGGATGTAGGTAGCAGCGTCAACACCGGCGATACCCTGTGCATCATCGAAGCCATGAAACTGCTCAATGAAATTGAGAGTGAATTTGCAGGTACGATCAAGAAAATTTTTGTTGAAAACGGTCAGCCAGTCGAATACGGCGAGCCTCTGTTCCTGATTGGTTAATCGTATGTTTGAGAAAATTCTGATTGCCAACCGTGGCGAGATCGCGTTGCGCGTGCAACGCGCATGCCGTGAGTTGGGGATTAAAACTGTTGCGGTGCACTCTGAGGCCGATCGTGATGCCAAATACGTCAAACTGGCCGATGAGTCTGTGTGTATTGGCCCGGCGCCTTCTGCTAAGAGCTATCTGAATATCCCAGCGGTGATCAGTGCTGCTGAGGTGACTGATGCGCAAGCTATACACCCTGGCTATGGCTTTTTGTCCGAAAATGCTGACTTTGCAGAGCGTGTGGAGCAGAGTGGCTTCGTCTTTATTGGCCCGCGTGCCGAGACCATCCGATTGATGGGTGACAAGGTCTCCGCCAAGGATGCCATGAAAAAAGCCGGTGTTCCTTGTGTGCCTGGTTCTGATGGCGCCCTCAACGATGACCCAGCCGAAATCATGAGAACGGCCAAGCGTATCGGCTATCCGGTCATCATCAAGGCGGCCGGTGGCGGTGGTGGCCGTGGTATGCGCGTGGTGCATACCGAAGCCGCATTGCTCAATGCCGTCAACATGACCAAAGCCGAGGCACAAAGTGCGTTCGGCAACCCCATGGTGTACATGGAAAAGTTTCTCGAGAATCCACGTCACATCGAAATTCAGATTTTGGCTGACCAGCACGGCAATGCCGTTTATCTGGGTGACCGCGATTGCTCTATGCAACGTCGCCATCAGAAAATCATCGAAGAAGCGCCTTCACCACTGTTGCCAGAACGTCTGCGTGACAAGATTGGTGAGCGTTGTGCTGAAGCCTGCCGCAAAATCAAATACCGGGGTGCGGGCACTTTCGAGTTTTTGTATGAAAACGGCGAGTTTTACTTCATCGAGATGAATACGCGCTTGCAAGTCGAGCATACGGTGACAGAGATGATTACCGGTATTGATCTGGTGCAACAGCAGATTTTTATTGCCGCCGGCGAGAAGTTACCTTTCCGTCAGCGCGACATCGTACTCAATGGTCACGCCATCGAGTGCCGCATCAACGCTGAAGATCCGTACACTTTCGTGCCCTCCCCTGGATTCATCAACCGTTTCCACATGCCGGGCGGCCCAGGAGTGCGTATGGATACCCATGTTTACGGCGGCTATACGGTGCCTCCGCATTATGACTCCATGATCGGTAAGCTGATTACGCATGGGGCGACCCGCGAACAGGCGATTGCCAGAATGCGTGTGGCTTTGTCTGAGATGTACGTCGAAGGCATTAAAACCAACACGGCCCTGCACTCAGATCTGATGGCAGACTTGGCGTTCCAGCAAGGCGGAACCAGCATTCACTATCTGGAGCAGAAGCTGGGTATCAGCTCTAAATAATTTTGCATTGGTTGTTACTTAAAATTCAATCTACCGAGCCTCAGGCTGAGGCGCTGAGTGAAGTGCTGATGGATCAGGGTGCGTTGTCTGTCAGTATCGAAGATGCGCATGCGGACACGCTGGCCGAACAAGCTATTTTTGGCGAGCCGGGTGATCCACCGCCTGGGATCTGGGAGCAGAACATTGTGACCGCGATGCTGGATGCTGACGCCGATGTACAGGCGTTGCTGGCGCAGGTGCAAGCTGAGCTGAAACTGGACGGTCTGAAATATCAGATCGAACAGATCGAAGAGCAGGACTGGGTCAGAGCCACCCAGGCGCAGTTTGACCCTATCCGGGTGACCGACCAGTTGTGGATCGTGCCTTCTTGGCATGAAGCGCCGAACGCCGAGGCCATCAATATTGTGCTTGATCCTGGCTTGGCCTTCGGCACGGGCACGCACCCGACGACGCGCATGTG
>CAYTIV010000262.1:0-2391 GCA_964437895.1 uncultured Methylotenera sp. | reverse complement strand
CTATGAGTGAAATTGCCACGCCCTTAGCACCTGCGCGACCTGTACGGCCGATACGGTGCACGTAGTCCTCAGGGGCGGTGGAGATTTCATAGTTGATGACCAGTGGTAAGTCGCTGATATCGAGACCACGTGCGGCGACATCGGTGGCGACCAAGGCGTGAATACTGCCTGCCTTGAACGCATCTAGTGCTTCAATGCGTTCTTTTTGAGTTTTGTCACCATGGATTGCGCTGCAAGGAATCTGATCTCTTTCCAGTGCACGTGCCAATTTGCTTGCCGAAAGCTTGGTTTTCGTAAACACAATGACTTGCTGGTTCGCATATTGTTTCAGTAGTTGAACCAAAAAGCGTTGCTTCTGATCGGTGTTGACCAGATAGGCTTTCTGTTCCACATTGTCATTGGTCGCATTGCTGCGCGCCACTTCAATCAAGGTTGGATTGTTTAGAAACGCATCTGCCAGTTTTTTGATTTCGTCAGAAAATGTGGCAGAGAACATCAGGTTTTGACGTTGTTTTGGCAATAACGCCAAAATGCGTTTCAAATCCGGCATAAAACCCATGTCCAGCATGCGGTCTGCTTCGTCCAGCACCAAGAACTGAACTTGGTTCAGTGACAATGTTTTTTGTTCGACATGGTCGAGCAAGCGTCCGGGAGTGGCTACCAGAATCTCTACACCGGTTTTTAGGATAGGGGTCTGGGTCTTGATGTCCACGCCACCATAGACGACCAGGCTGCGCAAGGCTGTGTGTTTGGCATACGTTTTAATGTTGTCATACACCTGAATAGCCAGTTCACGCGTAGGTGCCAGCACCAGGGCCCGGATAGGATGCTTCGCGGGTGAGGTGCTGGTACTCGCCAAGGGCAGCAGCGTATGCAAAATGGGCAAGGAAAACGCAGCGGTTTTCCCTGTCCCCGTTTGCGCGCCGGCCATCAGGTCTTTGCGCTGCAAGGCCAGCGGAATCGCCTGCGCCTGAATAGGCGTAGGCGTGGTATACCCTGACTCGTCAATGGCTTTTAACAAAGGCTCGGCCAAGCCGAGCGCACGAAAGTCTACTGTGGTTTGCTCAGACATAGGCGAGGCTTAAGCGAATGAACGTGGGCGTTTTGCGCCACCAGCATCACCGAATGATTTACCAGACGGGCGTGGTTTCTGATTGCCGCGGTTGCCATTCGGGTTACCAAAGCGCTCTTGCGAGTTTTGGGCCGGGCGTTGACGACGCTGACCAAACTCATCTGCGAGTGCACGTGCAAACTGAAAGTCCGTGTCTTTGTTGTAGCTCTTGCTGTTGCCATTCACTTCTTTGTCTTGTCTTGGCTCAGTTGAACGTGGCGCACGTGGTTTGTTGTTTTGTGTATCGCGGAAACCACCTTCACGGAAAGCAGATTCACGACCACCCTCGCGGCCACCTTCACGGGCAACGCGTTCACCAAAAGACTTGTTCTGGCCTGGGCGCTCATCACGGCGGAAGCCACCTTTGCCTTGTGGACGGCCATTACGTTTGCCACCGCGTTTACCATCACCACCATCATCCATGCGTGCAGCACGTTTAGGTTCAAAACCGGCGATCACTTCGGCTTGCAATTTCTGGCCAGTATATTGCTCAATCTTGCGCAACAAGTGGCGGTCAGCGTTAGACGCAAATGAAATCGCGACACCCGTGTTGTTGGCGCGGCCAGTACGGCCGATACGGTGCACATAATCTTCAGCGAACTTCGGCAGGTCGTAGTTAATCACGTGTGAGATGCCTTGTACGTCAATACCGCGGGCTGCAACATCGGTTGCAACCAATACTTTTACGTCGCCATGGCGCAGTTTGGTCAATGTGCGGTTGCGCGCACCTTGTGTCATGTCGCCATGCAAGGCGGCCGTGCTGTGACCAGCGGCGTACAGGTCTTCTGCTAACAGGTCCGCATGACGCTTGGTGCTGGTGAAAATAATGGTTTGGTTAACGTCTGGTGCAATCAGTAAATGCTCCAGCAATTTGTTCTTGTGGTTCATGTCGTCCACAAAGTGCAGGCGTTGCTCGATGTTGGCGTGGCGCTCTTTCTGACCAGCGACTTGAATCGTCAATGGGTTGCGCAAGAAGCGTTTGCCGATATCCATGATGCCATCCAATGTGGCAGAGAACAGCAGCGTCTGTCGCTCGGCAGGCAATGCTTCGCAGATGCGCTCAACATCAGGCATGAAACCCATGTCCAGCATGCGGTCGGCTTCATCCAGTACCAGCATTTGCAAGCGGCTCAGATCAATACGGCCACGCTCCAGGTGGTCAATGAAACGGCCTGGTGTCGCTACCAGAATGTCCAGTGGCTGTGACAGCAGTTTGTTTTGCAGCGGGTAAGGCATGCCACCCACAATGCTGATGCAGCGTGCGCGCAAAAATTTACCGT
>CAYTIV010000261.1:0-2397 GCA_964437895.1 uncultured Methylotenera sp. | reverse complement strand
GGTCGCCGTCGTCTTCACGGAAGTCACCTTCGTTGGCCGTCACCAGGTAAGTCTTGCCTGATACATCATAGGCAGCAATACCATCCGGCATATACAAGCCTTTGACATTCGGATTGATAAAACTCACGCTGTTGTTATTGAGCGGATCAATGCTATTGCCTGGTTGGCTGAAGTCTTTCACGCCCAAGCCCACCACTTTGGTAAACGACTGCGTGTGCATATCCAATACGCCAATGGCATTGGCCTCTTGCAAGGTGACATAGGCTTTGCTGCCATCGGCACTCACGGCGATGTATTCTGGCTCAAAGTCCATGCCGGTATTGGTGCGAATATGGCTACCTGAAGTAGGCACGCCAGCCAAGGTTGCGGTTGCAGACACGCTGCGACTCGCGACATCAATAATAGTCACGCTACCTACCGGGTCATTGGCTGCGGCGCCATATACGCGGGGCACACTGGTACCGATACGTGAACCGTACACGCTTGGTGTTCCTTCGTTAGCCACCAGAATCTTGCTGCCATCCGGGGTAAAAGTCAGCATATCTGGCAACGCGCCAACAGTGATGGTGTGGGTGCCCGACGCCAGACTTCTGCTTGTAGTATCGTACAACTGCACGATACCGGCATTGGTGCGGGTGTTGTTCTCGATGGCAAACGCGGCCATCCCGTTTTTGATGCTGACACTGTTAATGCTGCCATACGCACTGGTGTCTATGCGCTGTACCAGGTTGCCGGTGTTGGCATCCAGCACATCTACGCCTTTCACGCCTGCCACCCACAAAGTGTTGGTAACCGCATCAAACGCTGGAATTTCAGACAAATAGCCACTGCCACTGTGATTAAATGTCCATTCTTTACTGATTTCATACGTGGTTGCTGCCTGTGCCAGGCTGATGCTGCCGAATAGCAGCGCGGTGATCATTGTGATTTTTTTCATGTGTGTACTCTCCTCAAAACTCAAGAGAGCTTAGCCAGCCCGCATGACACTTGCTTGACAGGCAGGTGTCATGCAGATGTCAACGGACTATCACTTACAACCGCGCGTAAGCGTAATTTTGTGGATACACCACTTTTTCACGGGCGTCTGTCCAGATCATGTCGCAACCGTCATCATCCATATGCAGCATGCGACCCGCACGATCCACGCAATACTCCCCACACACAATGCGCTCATCCACCACATGCCCCTGTGCCACGCGCGTGTAATCAAACAAAATCGAACGAATGACCGTGCTATCACGCTGAATATGGCAACCGCTATTAATCCAGGTCGGCCCGATGATGCGGGTGTTTTTATCCACCTGCGTGCCTGAACCAATATACACCGGCCCTTCAATCTGGGTATTCGCCCAATCTATATGCACATTCAACCCGACCCAGACGCCTGGCCTGACCTGCTTGCCCGGAATTGGCATCGACGGAAAAAAGCCCTGCATCATCTGCTGCATCACCAGCCAGTAATCGGTCACCACGCCGATATCTATCCAGTTAAACGGATGCTGTATCGCATAAAATGGCAAGCCCCGTTCCACCAGCAACGGGAACAAGTCTGCCCCAATATCAAACTCACTGCCGGATGGAATCAAGTCCAGCACCTCGGGCTCGAAAATATAAATGCCGGTACTGGCCCAGTTAGAGCGCGCTTCCAGCTGGCTCGGTTTTTCCTGAAACGAAATGATGCGACCCTCACTATTGGTCACCACCACCCCATAGCCAGAAACCTTATCCATAGGCACCTGCATCGTCACCAAGCTGGCTAACGCGCCTTTTTCTTTATGCTCTTTTACCGCGCGGGTGATGTCCAGATCAATCACCGCGTCACCGCACAACACAATGGTGGTCTCATCAAAAAAACCACTAAAATCCTGAATCTTGCGCATGCCCCCCGCCGACCCCACTGCGTGCGGCACGATCTTGCCGTCTACAATATCGCCCTCGAACGAGTAGCCGATATTCACGCCAAAGCGGTGGCCATCCTCAAAATAATCCTGAATCTTCTGATGCAGATAACTCACATTGACCATGATATCGGCCACGCCATGCATGGCCAGATGCTCCACCAGATAAGCCATCACCGGCTTACCCAGCACCGGAATCATGGGTTTAGGTAACTCATAAGTCAAAGGCCGCACACGCGTGCCCTTGCCTGCTGCCAGAATCATGGCCTTCATCATATTCCCTCTCAAAATGCCTACAATCACAACCCGTGTAAACCGGGTTAATCTAAAACAAGCATAAAGCGCCACTGTGACAAGCTGATTGCAAGCCCACATGGGCCGCTCATGCAGCACAAGAAAATAGACAGGCAAGCCAAGGGCGGCGCTAGTTCTTTGCTATAATGCCGGGATTGCGCCCGTAGCTCAGCTGGATAGAGTATTGGTTTCCGAAGCCAAGGGT
>CAYTIV010000260.1:0-2411 GCA_964437895.1 uncultured Methylotenera sp. | reverse complement strand
GACGACGAGCACGCCCGAGCGGTTTGGGTCGATGCCGCTCACGCCTCGCCCCCGAGGGTGACGGAGGTGACGGCGCCGGGGTTGCTCCCGTCCACGTCAGCGATGCGGACGCGCATCCAGTGGGCGCCCTCGACGTTGACGAGGTGCGTCCCGAAGATCGTGGTGCCGCTCGCGGTGGGGTTGAGGCGCTGCTGTTCTGCGTAGAGCTCGACGGCGCCCGACGAGAACGAGGATGCGTCCATGAGCTGCACGGGCTGCCAGTTCGCGACGCTCGCCGCCGCGGTGGACGGATCGTCCATCGAGACGTCGATGGCGAGGATGGGGCGCCCGGTGGTGCTGCTCGCGTGGCGCGTGTAGGAGACGCGGACGAACGCCGCGGTGGTGAAACCGAGCTTCGCCGCGCCACTGGTGGCGCTGGCGCAGTCCGTCGAAACCGTCCCCACCACGGCCACGAGGGACCCGGTGAGCGTCAACGACGCCGCGCGCAGGGTGATGGGGAGGAGCTTCGCCATGGTGCGCCTCAGACCACCGAAAGCTGGACGTTGGCGGACCACGCGATGGTGGTGCTCGCCGCGCCCGTGACGCGAACGCGGAGCACGGAGCTCGACACGTCCACGGCCACGTCCCACGACGAGTCGCTCTCGTAGTCCGTGCCGATCGTCTCCGTGGACCCCGCCTGCGCGGCGGCGCTGGTGGCGCGGTAGAAGCCCGCGAGCTTCGTGTAGAGCGCGCGGTCCGAACCGTCGCTCTTGCGACCGACGATCGTGACGAGGATGCGCCCCGCGCAGTTGGCGGGGATCGCGTAGCTGTAGATCAGCGTCGCGGTCGCGTCGGTGGTGGTGACCTTCGCCGTCTGGATGGCGGGGGCGAGGAATCCGGGCTCTCCGAGCATGGTGTGTCTCCGTGGTGTGTGAGGCTGCGCCGCGTGGGCGCGAGGGAAGGTCAGCGCTTGTCGAGCGGGCCGATGCGCATCACGAGCAACGAGGTGTCGTAGAGCGCGCCCGCTGTGTCGTTGTAGAGGTACAGGTCTCCCGTCGTCGGGTGCGCGTAGAGCCAGACGTCGGTGAAGAGCTCGACGGCGTAGCTCGTCGTCGCAGCGGGCACGGGCGGGTTGCCAGCGCTCGGCGGGTTCACGCCGCCAGCGTCGAACGCGCCGACGCCGAGGTACCCCGTGATGGTGCCTTGCGTGATGCCGCTCGCGCCGTCGCTGTAGAGGTAGTCGTTGGCGCCACCGGGGCGGGTGTTCTGCGTCGTCGTGCTCGCGCGCCAGTGGACGAGCACCTTGCAGTCCCGCCAGTCCACGATGTCGTCGATCTGGATGAGCGTCCCGAGGGCGACGCTCCCCGAGTCCTGCCAGTCGAACCACTGCGCGCCGATGACCGTCGCTGCGTCGTCGTTGTTCTGCGACGCGATGCGGAGCCCGACGGCGTTCGACTGGATGCTGTTGAGCTGCGCCGCCGTGACTTGCTGGTTGGGCGAGTACGTGTTGACGATGGGGTCCATCAGAGCACCGTGTTGTTGGTGAGGCTGTCGGGGTCGTCGGTGAAAAAACCGATGTTCGGGTCCGTCGTCGTGAGCTGGTAGGAGCTGTGCGCGGGCTTCATCTGCTCGACGGTCGCGCGAATGGCTGCGAGCCTCGCCGCGACAAAGAGGCTGTCGAAGCTCGCGCCGCTCGACGGCACCACGTCGGGCTTCACGTAGACCGTGAAGCGAAACACGGCCTCGACGGACAGCGCCTCCGCTGCGGTCGTCTCGCGGATCGTGATGGGCTGGCCGAGGTCGTACGGGGTCAGCGCCGTGATGATGTTCGGCGGCGTCCCCGCGAACTGCGCCCGCGCCTTGACGAGCAACCGCGTCCTGCGCGCATCGTCCGAGAGCGATGGGTCGTACGCGAGTCCGTAGACGATCTCGAGTTCGCCGAGAAGCTCCTTCGCCGTGTTGACGAAGGCGTTGCGCAGGGCGTCGTAGTTCGTCTCGCGACCGCCCTTGAGCGCGGAGCCGTACGCGAGGAGGTCCGCCCCCATGAGGGACTTGACCGTGTTCGACCACGGCGCGGCGAACGCAGGCCCGAGGAGAACGCCCACCTGGCGCGCGAGCGCAAGGGTGACGTCGTCGGGCCCCAGCGTGGGGAGCGGATGGGCAAACGTGGGCATGTGGTGCGGGGCGCCCGTGGGCGCCGAGGCGAGACTGTGCGAAGGGGCGCTGTTACGCCGAGGGCGGCGTGGGCCAGACGGAGCCGGGCGGTGCGGTGTGCTGCGACGCCGCGTGCTGGTCTTGCGCGGCAAAGCGCGCGTTCTGCCACTTCAGCGAGGCGTCTATCGCCTCAAGGTGGCGTTTGATCGCGCTCGCGGTGAGGCTGATCCCAAACAGAATCCCGATCGTGATCCACGGGGTCAAAGCGTCCATCGGTC
>CAYTIV010000259.1:0-2493 GCA_964437895.1 uncultured Methylotenera sp. | reverse complement strand
CAGGGTCATCGCAGAGCTCGCCGTTGACAGTGACCTCTTCGTTGACGATTAAAATGCGGCACATCTTGCGTGTGCCAAAGCCCTGACGGTGCAGGATACGTTCTAGATCTAGTGTTTTTGCCATAGCTTAAGATTATACGTGAATTGCGGCCTAGGTTTTTGATCGGGCCCGCGCGGTCAGGCGCTGTTTGCGTCTAGGGGTGGCCCCCGTGCAATTGAAGTATAATTCGGCCATGGCCTTCAAACACATCACTTCTCGCGACAATCCCGTTTTCAAACAACTGCGCAAGCTGGTCGACCAATCGCGCGAGCGACGCAAGGCCGCCTCGACCTTGCTGGAAGGCGTGCATCTGATCGAAGCCTATGTGCAGACGTTTGGTGAGCCGCGATTGCTGATTATCCCTGAAGGGCATAGCAGTGTGGAGGCAACAGCCCTGATTCAGCAACTGTCTGACGTGGATACCCTGATGTTTCCCACCTTGATGTTTGCCGATCTGGCGCCGGTGGTTTCCAGTAGCGGGGTCATGGCCATGGTGGATATTCCCGCACCTGCGCTGCCTGCCACTGTCGATTTTGCCTTGCTGATTGAAGACATCCAAGATCCCGGAAACTTAGGCAGCATGCTGCGCACTGCGGCGGCGGCCGGTGTGCAACTGGCGTATCTGACCAAAGGGTGCACGGATGCCTGGTCACCCAAAGCGTTGCGGGGCGGGCAAGGTGCGCAATTTATTCTGCCGGTGGTAGAAGGGGTGGACGCTGCGCAGGTGGTGGCTGACTTTGCCGGACACACACTGGCACTCACCATGCACGGCCAAAGTGTTTATCAGCAGTCTTTGCGGGAGCCGGTGCTGTTTGCCGTCGGTAACGAAGGAGCTGGTATTTCGCCTGCGCTGCAATCAGCAGTCGGCCAGTGCGTGACCATTCCTATGGCGCATCATGGCACGCTGGCACTGGAGTCACTCAATGCTGCAGCTGCCACGGCGGTGGCCTTGTTTGAATGCCAACGCCAGCGCCTTGCAGTCAATACCAGCGCCAGCGTTTAGAGGCCATGTCCGCTAGTGTGTGACGGCGTGGTCATCGTCGTCATCAAACAGTGACAGCGCTTCCTGCTCATCCACCACATAGTGTTTATTGCAGAAGTCACACTGAATCTGCACACTGCCTTGCTCTTGCAGAATACTGCGCACTTCAGCCAGACCCAGCATTTGCAGCATATTGGTGACATTGGTTTGTGAGCAGCTGCAAAACGCCATGACCTCGCGGCCATCAAATAGACGCACATCCTCTTCTACAAACAGCCGTTGCAGCAGTGTGATGGTATCCAGATTCAGCAGTTCTTCCTCTGTCACGGTGCCAGCCAGGTGTTGCACGCGGTTCCAGCAGTCCAGGTCAGTTTCCGCTTGCTGCGGCAGCTTTTGCAATAGCAAACCTGCTGCTCGATCGCCCTCTGCTGTGAGCCACAGACGGGTATCAATCTGCTGCGAGCGCAACATGTAGTTTTCCAGCATGGCGGCGATATTGTCGCCTTCTAGTGGCACGATGCCCTGGTAAGGCTCGCCTTCTTCAGGCATCAAGGTAATCACCAACTGGCCCTGTGCCAGCCAGTCTGTCAGATGCTCGCCTGGCAACTCACCACTCACTTTGGCCGTGGCGCGCACATTCAGTGCAGAGGTGCACTCCACCACCAGCAATTGCAGTGCCCCCTGGCTTTGCAATTGTAGAATCAGTTTTCCCTGCATTTTGAGCGTGGCTGTGAGCAAGACGCTGGCAGCGGCAAATTCGCCGATGACTTTTTTCAGTGGGGCAGGCAGCGCCTGATGTTGCAGGGCTGTCAACAGGCTCTGATCAAGATGTACGCAGTTGCCACGCACGGCAGACTGTTCAAAAATAAACGGGTGAAGTTGGTCAGTAATCATGGACCTATTTTAACATTGCAGGCCCTATTCAACGAAATAGTTGAATTTGTAAATAATAACAATTATCATTAACAAAAATAAATTTATACGTTAATGATTACCAGGGTGGTAGAAGAGGATTTGTATCAATGAACATGACCCTGTCATGGCTCTGTGTAGCTTTGTTGGTTGCGTTACCATCCGTTGTTTTCTCAGAAGAAAACAATCCTACAAAAAAGCAACTGGTGCTTGAGGTCCCTAGAGTGGATGTGATCGGCACACAAAATCAGCAGTTTACATTGCCGAGTGCCTCCACGATTATCGATCAAGAGACACTAGAAGCCGCACATGTGATGACCACCAACGAAGCACTCCGTAAAGTGCCTGGCGTTGTCGTCCGTGATGAGGAGGGTTTTGGCATGCGGCCCAACATCAGTATTCGCGGCTTAAATCCAACCCGGTCTACCAAGGTGGTTCTGCTTGAAGATGGCATTCCGCTCGCCTATGCCCCCTATGGCGATAACGCTAGTTATTACTATCCCGCGATCGATCGTTTCTCATCGATTGAGGTTCTCAAAGGCGCAGAACAGATCAAATT
>CAYTIV010000258.1:0-2502 GCA_964437895.1 uncultured Methylotenera sp. | reverse complement strand
CTGTTGAAACAGTCAGCAACTTGGAACGTCGCATGACAATCAAAGTCCCTTTGGCTCCACTGGAAGGGCAAATCAGACAACGTTTACAGCAAATTTCTCGCACAGCCAAATTTGCTGGTTTCCGTCCAGGCAAAGCGCCTATCGGTTTGGTGAATCAGCACTATGGTGATCAGGTGCGTGACGAGATTTACTCCAAAGCGGTAGAAACCAGTTTCGGTGAAGCTGTTGAGCAAAATCAGCTGCGTGTGGCTGGCTTCCCTAACATTGAGCACATCCCATTTAAAGATGCGGCTGAAGAGTTTGAATACATCGCGACATTTGAGATTTTCCCTGAGGTTGCCGTCGGCGACCTGGCCAAGGTCAAGATCGAGCGCCCAACGCTGGAACTGACAGACGCTGATGTTGAAAAAACATTGGACGTGCTGGTCAAGCAGCGTGTGAGCTATGAGCCTGTGAAACGCATGTCTAAAAAAGGTGATCGCATCAATATCACTTTGACGGCATCGATTGATGGCCAGCAAGTTGAAAGCACGGGTGACCGTGGGATTGATTTGGTGATTGGTGAGCCAGGTCGCGTTCAAGAGTTTGATGATGCCTTAGTGGGTGGTAAAGCCGGGACAGAGAAAAGCTTTGACATCACTTATCCTGCAGACCATAACCCAGCGCAGCTGGCAGGTAAAACAGTGACCTACGATGTGAAGTTCGTTTCTGTGTCTCAACCTGTGTATCCTGAAGTGGATGCAGAATTTGCTAAAAACCTGGGTGTAGAAGACGGTAACGTTGACACCATGAAGGCAGAGATCAAGCAAAGCTTGGAGCAGGAAGTAGACAAGCGTCTGAAGGCGCGTGTTAAAGAGTCCGTATTCCAAGCATTGGTTGAAGCCAGTGACTTTGAGTTGCCAAAAGCAATCGTGTCTGCTGAAACTAACCGTCTGATGCAAGTGGCTGCACAGAATCTGCGTCAGCGTGGTCTGGATCCAGCACAAGTGCCGATGGAGCCTTCTGTATTTGATGCACAGGCCCAACGCAATGCCAAATTGCGCATGGTGCTGACTGAACTGGTCAATACCAACAGCCTGCAAGCGAACGCAGACCAGGTGCGTGCAATGGTTGACAGCTTTGCGCAAAGCTTTGAAAAGCCAGACGAACTGGTGAAGTGGTACTATGCAGACGTAAAACGTTTGGATGAACCTGCTGCACTGGCCACTGAAGAAAACGTGGTGGCTTGGGTGCTGGATAAGGCCAAAGTAAGCAGCAAGAAAATTAAATTTGATGAATTGATGATGGCAGGTGCTTAAACCATGATTTATATGAACGCGAACGAGGGCATGATGCAACAACGTATGGAACCACAAGGCCTGGGATATATTCCTATGGTGATTGAGCAAAGTGGCCGAGGAGAGCGTTCATATGACATCTATTCAAGGCTGCTTAAAGAGCGCGTCATTTTCTTGGTTGGCCCGGTCAATGATATGACTGCCAACTTGGTGGTGGCGCAGTTATTGTTCCTCGAGGCCGAAAATCCTGACAAGGATATTTCTCTCTACATTAACTCCCCTGGTGGCTCAGTCACTGCTGGTATGTCTATCTATGACACCATGCAGTTTATCAAGCCTGATGTGAGCACGTTGTGTATTGGTCAAGCGGCGAGCATGGGTGCATTTTTATTGACCGCTGGTGCGAAAGGCAAGCGCTTTTGCCTGCCTAACTCACGCGTCATGATTCACCAGCCGCTGGGAGGCTTCCAGGGGCAGGCTTCTGATATTGAGATTCATGCCAAGGAGATTTTGTACCTCAAGGACAAATTGAATGGCATCATGGCGCATCACACCGGCCAAAACATTGAAACCATTGCCAACGATACCGATCGTGACAATTTTATGAGTGCTGACGCGGCCAAGGCCTATGGTCTGGTAGACCAGGTGATTGCCGCACGTAGCGCTGCTTAACCAGCGAGTATTCAGCAGGGGAATAGCATGGCAAACAAATCTGATAGCGAGAAGCTTTTATACTGCTCGTTTTGTGGCAAGAGCCAGCATGAAGTCAAAAAACTGATTGCCGGCCCTTCTGTGTTTATTTGCGATGAGTGCGTTGATTTATGTAACGACATCATTCGCGAAGAGATCCAGAGCCTCAACGAAATCAAGTCCGCAGACAAGAAACTGCCGACACCGCAGGAAATCTGCGCCATTCTTGATCAATATGTCATTGGTCAGGTACAAGCCAAAAAGAATCTGGCTGTGGCGGTCTACAACCACTACAAACGTTTGGGTTACAACCCTTTATCGGACGGTGCGCAGACCAGCAAAGATGATATCGAAGTTCAAAAAAGCAATATCTTGCTGATTGGCCCAACAGGCTCAGGCAAAACATTGCTGGCGCAGACACTGGCGCGCTTGCTGGATGTGCCTTTTGTCATGGCCGATGCGACCACATTGACCGAAGCGGGTTATGTGGGTGAAGACGTTGAAAACATCATGCAGAAGTTGTTGCAGAAGTGTG
>CAYTIV010000257.1:0-2513 GCA_964437895.1 uncultured Methylotenera sp. | reverse complement strand
GGCAGATTGTGCAAGACCTGCTGACGCTGACCCATGCCTTGCACCAGCGCGCAGACCGCGTGCACTGGCTGGCCTTGCTGCGGGCGCCCTGGTGCGGGCTGACACTGGCAGACCTGCATGCCCTAGTGGGCCAGGATGGGCAGCGTAGTGTGTTGAGCCTGCTCGATGACGCACAGGTGCTAGCCCGCCTCAGTGAGGATGGTCAGGCTCGCGCTCGCCATGTACGCGAGGTCATGCACAGTGCCTTGCAATGGCGGGGCCGCAGCAGCGTGAGCCGCTGGGTACACAATACCTGGTTACGTCTGGGCGGCGCACAATGCCTGTGGAACGACAACGATGTGCAGGATGTACAGGCGTTTTTTGCCCGCATTGCCGCCCTTGAGCAACACGGTCAGTTTGATCCACAGGCCCTGGCCGAAGACGTGAAAAAACTGTATGCCGCCGCGGATGCCAAAGCCGATGCGCGATTGCAGTTCATGACTATACACAAATCCAAGGGGTTGGAATTCGATACGGTGATTTTGCCCGGGCTGGATGGTGGTAATCCACCCGATGACGCCAAACTGGTGATCTGGGAAGAAGTGCCGATGGAGGATGGTGCCCCCGCGCTGGTGGCCGCGCCCTTTGTGCCCACGGCACGTAAGCGTCAGCAGTCAGGCGTGACCGTGTATGACTACCTCAATGATTTAGACAAGACCCGCGCCGCGTATGAAGATGCGCGCGTGTTATACGTTGCGGCCACCCGCGCCGAGCGCCAGCTGCACTTGCTGGGCGTCGCCAAAACCGATAAACAAGGCCAGCCACAGCCACGCAAAAACACTTTTCTGCATCTGTTGTGGCCAGCCATCGGCCAGTGGTTCAGCGCCGAGCATGACATCGTCAGCCGCTATCCGGCCCGCCAGCAGGAGGCCGATATCCGTCAGTTTGTGCCTAAACTGATCCGGGTAGCGCAGGCCATGACCCCCACCCTTTTGCAATTGGCGCAAGCAGAGACCAACGTAGCGCGCTTCAACGCCAACAATAGCAACGCCTCGGCTAGCCATCAGGCGGCTAGCCGCACCGCACATCCGCTAGAAGCCGATATTGGCACACTCGCCCACCTCTATCTGCAACTGATGGCAGAGCAGGGTCTCAGTGCTTGGGCAACGACCATCGCCGATCAGTTTAGCGGGCTTACACCCGCCATGCAGCGCTGGTTGCGCCAGCAGGGCCATGCACCGGCGGATGCCTTGCAAGCTGCGGCACAGGTGACCGCCTTGCTCCAAGCCACGCTGGCCACCGAACAGGGGCGCTGGGTCTTGCAAGCGCATGATGCGGCCGCGTGTGAGCTGGCGATTGAACAGCTAGACACCGGCAAAAAAGTCATAGACCGCACCTTTATCGATCAAGGCATACGCTGGATTGTGGACTACAAGTCCATGCCGGTGGCGGCTCACGATGATTTGGCCGCCCTAGCAGCCACCTTCAAACCACAGCTCGCCAGCTACGCCAAACTGTTTGCCGCTGACGGCCTGCCCGTGCGCACCTCTATTCTGTTTTTACACTTGGGCGCCCTGGTGCCCGTCAATGTTGAGGACCCCACATGATAGATCGCCAAGCCATCCTGGAGGCTTTTGATTTCAGGCACGCCTGCAAGGAGTTTGACGCCAGCCGCAAGATTCCCGCCCCAGAATTTGACCTGATTCTAGAGGCTGCCCGCCTCTCGCCCAGCTCGTTCGGCTTTGAACCCTGGCACTTTATAGTGGTACAAGACAAAGCCTTGCGCGAATCGCTCAAGCAGCATGCCTGGGGCGCGCCACTCAAACTGGATACAGCCAGCCACTTCGTGCTGTGCTTGGCCATGAAATCGCCTTTCCTGAGCCATGACAGCCCTTACCTGCCGCAATTCATGCGTGAGGTGCAACACCACCCGGATGAGATCGCCAACATGCGGCTAGGCTTTTATAAACAATTTCAACAGTCTGACTTCGACCTCACGAATGAACGCAAATTGTTTGATTGGGCCAGCAAGCAATGCTACATCGCACTGGCCAATATGATGACCGTCGCCGCCATGCGTGGCATAGACAGTTGCCCGATTGAAGGGTTTAAACAGAAAGAAACCGAGGCTTTGCTGGCCGAGCAGTTTGGTGTGAATCTGCAAGAGTATGGCCTGGCTTATATGGTGGCCTTTGGTTACCGTAAAGTTGAACCCAAAGCCAAGACACGCAGAGCGTTGTCAAAAGTAGTCAGCTGGAAGTAACCGTCCCCAGGGCCATACGAATAACACCTGTTGGCATACTTGTCGGCGCACATCGCGCTTCAGGCATTGGCCTTAAAGAGCTATTTAACTGCCTGGCCACCCTTTGATACAGTTGGATTTGAAAATAAATTCAAAGGGGTGATCGATGAAATCTATATTTAAAAATATGTTCGTTTGCAGTGTCCTCATGTTGGCCACGGTGGCTGCCCATGCGGGTATGGCGTTTTCCTTACAGCAGGATGTGATCACAGGCGCACTGACGTTTGATCCC
>CAYTIV010000256.1:0-2531 GCA_964437895.1 uncultured Methylotenera sp. | reverse complement strand
GATGTGCTGTATGCCAACAATGTGGCTCAAACCAACATACTCACCAGTCTCAAATTACAGCTGATTCAACTGCAAAATGAGAACCAGCTGTTACGCACCCTAGTGATTGCGCTGGGACTGGCCCTCATCGGGAGCGGTTTTTTCTTTGCGGACTGGTTGCGTCGGAATGCCGCAATTCCTAAAGTCATTAAATCTAGAGCGCCCTCAAAATCCCCGACAGCCAGCACGTCCAACCCGAACACCCAACCGCCCTTTAGTGCCGAGCAAACACCAACCCAACCACCAGTCGCGCCTAAAGCAAGCAGCCGCCTGAAGTCGGTGCCCTTACACGCCAATGATGATGCGGTAGCACCCCATCTGGTGCCACAAAAGGTGAGCTCCCAGCAGAACACGCAAACCGTCATGCAGGATGCTTCACGCCTGTTCACGCATGGACGCGTGAATCAAGCCATTGAGCATTTGCAGCAGCACCTAGCCAAGCATCCTAAGTGCTCGCCTTGGATGTGGCTCTACTTGCTGGACTTATTATCCAAAGAGGGCAAGCAACAAGAGTTTGATATTGTGGCCAGCGAATGCCGCAAACACTTCAATCTGAATGTGGAACGTAGTCCGGAGTTGAAAGTACAAGGCATAGAGTCGTTCCCGCGCGTGATGAAAGCGCTGCAGCAAGCGTGGGGGACGCCGCAGGTGATTGCACTGATTGATGATCTGGTGTACAACACGCGCCTTGTGCCGCGCATGGGCTTTGAACGTAGCGTTTTCGAGGACCTGATGCTGCTGAAAGAGATTGCCTGTCAGACACAGAACTTGCCTGCCGTACCACCTGCGGCCAAAATGACCGACGACGAAGCCCCCCTCAATGGCAACCTGCGTGAGCTGCAACAACTGTCAGAGGATATCTACATTCTGGCACCGGTAGACCATACCCCGTTCCAATACTGGACGGACTTCACATTTGAGCTGGATGAACCCGGCGCCCTGCGTAAATCAGCTTAAATAAAAGCTGGCGGCCAGCCCGGCTGTCAAGGCGGCGCCTATCCAGAAGTTCTCAAGAAAAGCTTTGAAACAGCCCTCCGGCTGTCGCTGACGGATCAGACGATATTGCCGCCCCACTTGCAGCGCGGCAACCATCCATCCCAACCAGTATGGCCAGGATAAGCCCAACTGCGCGCCCACATAAGCCAGCATCAATAGCATGCCCGCAAAGCAAGCCATAATGGCTGCCACATCCTGCTGCCCGAAAGTAATGGCAGAAGAGCGGATGCCAATCTTGAGATCATCCTCACGGTCTACCATGGCATAGGCGGTGTCATAAGCTACGGACCAGAACATATTCGCCAGCAACAAACACCAGGCGACAGTGGGAACATGGCCTTGTAAAGCGACATAAGTCATGGGAATACCAAAGCCGAAAGCAATGCCCAAGTAGGCTTGTGGGATGGCAAAAAATCGTTTGGTATACGGATAGCTGACAGCCAAAAACAACGCAGGCACTGACCACAAAACAACCTGCAACCCCAGCGTACACACCAGCACAAAGGCCAGCAAGGCCAAGACTAGGGCAACCAGATAGGCCTCTCGGACGGAAATCTCGCCGGTGGCCAGCGGGCGCAAGCGGGTACGCGCAACGCGGCCGTCCCAATGACGGTCAGCAATATCGTTCAACGCACAGCCTGCGGAGCGCATGAGTACGGTCCCCAGTACAAAAACCGTGACCACCCATGGCGCCGGCTGACCGCCTCCGGCCAGCAGCAGCCCCCATAAGGTAGGCCACAACAGTAACCAGATACCGATCGGCTTATCCAACCGGGTCAGACGATAATACGCATGCCATTTGGCAATCAGTTGCATGGCGATTGACCTTTATTTCGATTCATCTAACGCCTGGGGTAAAAACACTTCGGTCACCAGTAAGCGGTAAGGCCCCAGACAAAACAAAGAGCGCCTTGCCCACAACGCATTTTGTGAGGACGCTGGCAGATAGCGCAGCAGCGACGCGCGCAAGGGGTGCGTGGCTGGTAGCTTACGGTAGTGCAACGCACCCCGCTGCACCCGGGCATTGGCAAACAGTGCGGCACCTAGCGGCACTCGCCCCATCCGACGCAAATGGCGCCAGGGGCCGCGTAGATGCCTGCGCGCAATCGCACTGTGGGCAAATACTTGTGGCCGCCCCTGCCCATGCAACATGACTTCTCTGACCCAAGCCTGGGTCTCAGGCGCAACACCGAGTAGCGCCCGCTCGTCAGGATGGGGTTTACGCCAAGCCTGTGACAGTATTTCCACTGAAAAATCGGCATAGTGCCGCTTAAGCCTGGCGGTTAACGACCCACGCTCTTGCAACCAAGGGCGCACGGGCATCTGCCCCACCACCCGCGCCTGCCATTCACGATCCCGCTGCGCTTGCATCATGTCACGCGCCATCAATGTGGCAGGGGAAAAGTTTTAGGCAACCACACCCACAACTGACCCTGCTGACGCATAGCCCCGGCAAGCTTGCCAGCGGCATCGCCATCCCCCCAGTACACATCCGC
>CAYTIV010000255.1:0-2545 GCA_964437895.1 uncultured Methylotenera sp. | reverse complement strand
TCCATTCCTGGTTATAGCGACCGACTTCGGTCATGAGCATGGCGCTGTCTTCAAACCCCATCAGCGCAGCCGCAGGGGCCGTGCATGAGATCAGTGCGAAGAGCGAGGCGCCAGTGGCAACGTAGCGTTGCTTGAGCATAAAGCCTCCATATTCGAGTTTACAAAACGGTGGACGGATTGGTCCTGTCGTTAAGCGAATATGGGCGGTTTGATGGCGGGGGGGTAACTTAAGGAGTGTACAGGGTCCGCATGATACAGCGGCGTGCTGGAAGCTTGGGGCATCAGTAATAGTGCGGGCGTCTGGTCTATACGTGCAGCGCCAGCGCTGACCATGCAAAAACCGCACACCGTACAAGCATGCTTGACGCTGCCCTGTTGAGCAACATAGTCGTGCATGTGCTGACTGTCACTCGCATGCGCTGCCATGTGGTGGCACGGCATGTCTGCCGTCATCTGCATCGTAGGGGCAGCAAACTGCTCAGCCATGGCCATGTGCAGGGACATGACATTAGCCGCCATGACAAAGCATGGCAACCAACAAATCAGCAAAAAGCATAAACGTTTGCGCATACCGGTCAGATAAGGCCCCTGTCTGAATAGTTCAAGTCCTATAAGCACCTTTTTATTCACTACTCATAACGGATATCGATAATCTCGTAATCGGTCTCAGCCCCCGGCGTCACGACGCGGATGGCCTCGCCCAGGTTCTTGCTCAGCAAGGCCCGCGCCATGGGCGACACCCAGGAGATGTAGCCTTGCGTCGGGTCCAGTTCATCCTGACCAACGATGCGCACGGTCAGCTCAGTCTCGTCCCCCAGATTAAACAACGTGACCCACGCGCCAAAATAGACTTTCTCGGTATTGGTCTGGGTGCGACTGTACACAATCTCGGCCGCGTCCATGCGCTTGGTCAAAAAGCGGATACGCGCATCAATCTGGCGCAAACGCTTTTTGCCGTAGATATAGTCCCCGTTTTCACTGCGGTCTCCATTGCCTGCGGCCCAGCTGATCACCTTGACCAGCTCAGGACGCTCGGTTTTGATCAGATGCTGGAACTCTCTTTCCAGGGTGGCGTACCCCTCAGGGGTGATGTAGTTTTTGTGTTCGGCCATGCGCTCAGGGCACTTTATGTGCATTCAAATCTGTGGGTGTGCATTCAAATCGTAGGTGAGTCACGCCCTATCATACAACAACAGGCCCGTTTCCTCCTCGGATAATCTGCCTGCCCGGGAGCCTTTGTGAATCTTTTGTGAAGCTTTTTTTAAAAACCTTCATTTATGCCAATTTAATGCGTAAACCAGCTGTGAGCTTCGCTTTTTGCGCCGCACGCGCCGCCGCCCGGCGGCTGATTTAATCGCCATGATTTAAAGGACTTGCATGAAAAAATCCATCGCAGATTGGAACGTAGGTGCCAGACTGTTTCTCAGTTTTGGTGTACTGATTGTGTTCACCGCCCTCATTTTTGGCATTGCCTGGCGCGGCTTTGGCAACATCCAGCACACCTGGCAACAGTTTGAGCATGTGCAGTTGGTGAAACGTACCCAGATTGAAAACGCCAACAAAGGGCTGGGCGAGGCAATTCACCACTTTAAAAACTATGTTTTACGCGGGGGGCGTGAAGCCACAAAATTTCAGCACAGCATGGATGATATTGCCAGTGCCATGCAGGCGTATGCCGCCACACAAGCCCTCAGCGCGCAGGAGCAGGAGATTTTGGGCAATATGACGCTGGCCGTAGCGAGCTACCGTGAAGCGATGCAACGTTGCGAGGCGCTTAAAAACGAGGGCGCCAGCATCAGCGAGATTGATGCCAGCGTCAAAGGCGCTGACAAACCGCTGGCGCACGCCCTGAAACTGCTGATGGACATGAATATCGCCGGCGTGGCTGAAGCTTCCGAGCAACTGGCCTCGACGATACATATCGCCACTCAACGGATTGAAATCGCGCTGATGGTGGCCGTGGTACTGGCTGCGCTACTGGCATGGCGGATGACCCGCGCCATCACCACGCCCCTACGGCAGGCCTTGCAGGTATCACAGCAGATCGCCAACGGTGTGTTCGACACCCCCTTGCCCACCCCACGCCAGGATGAAACTGGCCAGTTGCTACAAGCCATGCAGCGCATGCAGGACACCATACAGCGCATGGTGCAAGGCCTGAATCACATGTCTGCCGAGCACCGTGATGGCCGCATCGATTACCGCATGCAGTGCCAGGCGTTTGCGGGCGCCTACCAGCAACTGACGCAAGGCATCAACCAGATGGTAGAAGAGCACATTCAGGCACAAGCGCAGTCTTTACAAGTGGTGACTGCGTTTGGCCGCGGCGACTTCAACCAGCCGCTAGCCCCGCTGCCGGGGCAACTGGGCTATATCAATGACAGTATTGAGCAAGTGCGTAACAACTTTAAATTGCTGATGCAAGACGTCCATACCCTGTCGGAGGCGGCGACACAGGGCCAACTGAATACACGCGTAGATGTCGCGCGCCATCAGGGCGAGTTCAGGGACATTGTGGCCGGCTTCAACCAGACGCTGGATGCCG
>CAYTIV010000254.1:0-2546 GCA_964437895.1 uncultured Methylotenera sp. | reverse complement strand
AGCCTGCCGCGTCGACTCACGCTGGATTTCCGCGACCTGTTCAGCGAAGGCTTTGCCTTTGACAAGATCACCTCCACAGCGAATATCCGCGATGGTATTCTGCGCAGTGATGACCTGTTTATGACCGGCCCGGCAGCCGAAGCCAAAATCAAAGGCGACACCAACCTCAAGACAGAAACACAACGTCTTAAAGTCAGAGTCGTGCCGCACATCACTGACTCGGTCTCACTGGCGGCGCTGGCAGGCGGTCCTATCGTTGGCGTAGCTGCATTTGTGGCGCAAAAGTTGCTCAAGGACCCACTCAACAAAATCAGTGCCAGTGAGTATATGATTACAGGTACCTGGGATAATCCACAGGAAGGCGAAGTAGATAAAAAGGCGCCCAGCAGCCCTTCTGTTTCACCCTTGAAAAAATAGCATTCATGCCAATATCACCCTTAATATCAACGGAACAATAAGCCATGGCCGAAAACAAAACCAAAAAACTGAAATCCGCCGCCAGTGACGAGATCGTCAAAGTTGCCGCCGTCCAAATGGCGTCTAGCCCGAATGTGGCGGCCAACCTGGTCGAAGCCAAACGATTGATCGAGATGGCCGCCAAAGCTGGGGCCAAGCTGGTGGTATTGCCTGAGTATTTTTGCATCATGGGCATCAAAGATTTTGACAAGGTCACCCTGCGCGAAAAACCGAATGATGGCCCTATCCAGCAGTTTTTGAGCAAAACCGCCAAAGCCTACAAAATCTGGATTGTGGCTGGCACAGTGCCTATGGAAAGCCATTACGCCAACAAAGTACGCAATAGCTGCCTGGTCTACAACGACAAAGGTGAGCAGGTGGCCCGCTACGACAAGATCCACCTGTTCGGACTCGATATGGGGACCGAGCATTACCACGAAGAAAACACCATAGAACCAGGCGATACCGTCGTCACCGTAGATACGCCGTTTGGCCGTATCGGTTTGTCGGTCTGCTATGACCTGCGCTTCCCTGAGCTGTTCCGTGCCATGGGCGAGGTAGACATGATCGTGGTGCCCTCAGCCTTTACCGAAACCACAGGCAAAGCCCACTGGGAGACGCTGGTACGCGCGCGCGCCATCGAAAACCTGAGCTATGTGATTGCCTCGGCGCAAGGCGGCTACCACCTCTCAGGCCGCGAGACCCATGGTAACAGCATGATTGTGGACCCTTGGGGGGTCGTCCTTGATCGCCTGCCACGCGGCTCTGGCATCGTGGTGGCCAATATCAACCGCAACTATCTGAAGAACCTGCGTCAGAGCCTGCCAGCACTCAAACACAAAACGATTAAAGCGATTTAATGAAAATATGGAGCGGCGGGCGGGCACTCTGCCGCCTACGCACGCTCTAACCTGAATCTCCTGATAGACAGATACTCACTATGCAACCCTTACTGACCACTGCCAATGATCTGCTGCTGCGCCCCGCCGGGCTGGATCAGACTGCGCTGACCAACGTGCTCTCCGGCATGCTGACCCACGAAATTGATTACGCGGACCTCTACTTTCAGTACAGCCGCAGCGAGTCGTGGGGGTTGGAAGAGGGGCAGGTCAAGTCTGGCAGTTTCAATATCGACCAAGGGGTGGGCGTGCGCGCGGTCAGTGGCGAAAAAACGGCCTTCGCCTACTCGGATGACATTCATCTCGATGCCTTGCAACAGGCGGCGCAGGCCACCCGCGCCATTGCCAGTCTGGGTCAGGAACGCACGGCCCACAGCATTATCACGCGCAGTCACACCCCGCTGTATCTGCCACAGGATCCAATTGCCAGCCTCAGTGCGGATGCCAAGGTCAAACTGCTAGAAAAACTGGAGCGTTTTGCCAAAGCACAAGACCCGCGCATCACGCAGGTCATGGCATCCATCGCCGCAGAATACGAGGTCGTGCTGGTGGCACGCAGTGATGGTGTCATGGCTGGCGATGTCAGACCACTGGTACGTTTATCCCTGCAAGTGATCGCAGAACACAATGGCCGCAGAGAGCAAGGCTCCAGTGGCGGTGGTGGTCGCTTTGATTACAGCTACTTCACCGATGAGGTATTGCAGGAATACGCGCAAAAAGCCGCGCACCAAGCACTGATTAATCTGGAAGCCCGCCCTGCCCCGGCGGGCAGCATGACCGTGGTGCTCGGCAGCGGTTGGCCGGGTATTTTGCTGCACGAAGCCATCGGTCACGGCCTGGAAGGCGACTTTAACCGCAAAGGGAGCAGCGCCTTCAGCAACATGATCGGTCAGCAGGTGGCCGCAAAAGGCATCACCATCGTTGATGATGGTACCCTGCAAGACCGTCGTGGCTCATTGACCATGGACGATGAAGGCAACGCACCTCAGAATACGGTGCTGATCGAAGATGGCATTCTGCGCGGCTATATCCAAGACACATTGAATGCACGCCTGATGAATATGGGCCTCACCGGCAATGCCCGCCGCGAGAGCTATGCCCATATCCCGATGCCCCGCATGACCAATACCTATATGCTCAATGGCGACAAGGACCCACAGGAAATTATCAAATCAGTCAAAAAAGGCCTGT
>CAYTIV010000253.1:0-2561 GCA_964437895.1 uncultured Methylotenera sp. | reverse complement strand
GCCCGACTTACTTTCAATGTGTAGTTTCAAATTTATAAAATCCTGCATCCCTTGATAAATCTTTTCATTTAACCATTCAGGAGCATCTTCCAGTGGCTTTTTAAATTCATAGTTGTTAATCTCTTTGATATTAGAAATAAGCCTTTGAACAATTTGGTCGTTTGTCATTTCAAGGTTTATAAAACCAACTGGAACAAATGCCGCCATTTTTTTTATCATCTCAACTACAAAAGCTGTCTTACCCATACCCGGACGACCTGCTATAAAATAAATCCCCCCCCTAAATAAAGCCCCGTTTAATTTATCCCACTCACTGAAACCAGTGTATAATAGATTCCCTTCTTTAGAGTGCATTGATTTTCTACGTTGAATATAGTTTATTGCCATCACATCTAAAGGCATTGTATTTATATTCTCTATCTCATAATTTATTTTATAAAAAGTGTTGTTAGCGTTATTGAGCATATCAAACACATCATTACCTTCATTGTATGCTTCGCTTAATGTTTGTGCTGAAACCCTTATTAATTCTCTATGAATAAACTTTTGTATAATTATTCTTGAATGTGTTTGCAAATGTGCTGCACTAACAACAGAGTTTGTTAGCTTAGTTACGGCATACGCACCGCCAACTTCATCTAATTTACCCATTGTACGCAATTCATCCACAACAGTCATTAAATCACATTGCCACGATTTCTTTTCTAAATTTTGTATAGCTTTAAAAATTAATTGGTGTGCTTCTACGTAAAAATGTTCAGCTCTTAACATTTGACTTACTTCGCTAAATGCGTTTCTTTCAAGCATAATTGCTCCAAGTATTGCTTCTTCTAATTCCTTTGCCTGTGGTGGTAATTTACCCATCATCAAGCTATTCCAATCAACTGGCTTTTTTTGTTTTTCAAATTGCTTTCTCATTTTCTAAGTGAGCCTCCTACCCAATTTATTACATTTACCATTTCTCTTTCTCTATCGATAATTCTTGAACCGTATAATCTAAGTAAATCTATATCTGCATCTTCATCATTAATTAATAGATTAGTTGTAAAATGCGTTCTTATACCTGTCTCTACAAATAGCTTATTTCTTTCCATAATCCAACTACCAATAATTGCACTTGTATCGTTTCCGTAATAATGTTTTTGCGATGCTTCCCAACCCAGTTCATCAATACACATTTCCATTTTTTTATTAAATCCAAACAGGGAAAATGCTTCTGATTCATCTTCCTTAAAAACCTTTAAAAAGTCATTTACGGTAATAATACACATAAACCTGTCTTCAAGTCCGTTTATTCTTAGTCCCATTTGTTGCATTACCCGCATTGCTATTGTTTTACCCCTACCTACTCCACCGCAAAACATTAACCCTTTGTTGGGCATTATTTTTTCTTGTATTGATAATTCTTGGTCTAGGTAATAGTTGTAAATTTTTTTATAAACAGGCAATAGCTTGTCGTTTAAAAAAAATCCTTCATCATCAGGCGACCTTTGTCCCGGTGGTAACACCATGCGTCCAAGTTGTATTATTAAATCTTTTCCAGTCATATACTAAAAATCATTTTTTGAATAATCGGTTTTATTTGAGCCTGTTTCTTTTACGGCCTGGTCTTTTCTTCCAATGTTATTTTTGTCATTGTTCAACCACTTAATAGCATCAGGTATTCTAAAAAATAAATTATGTTTTTGTTCAACCCCTACGCTTAATATTTTTTTTAATACAGGCAGCCACATATCCTTACTAAAACCACGTCGCTTTAGGCAAGCAAAATCTTTTGGAAAAATAAATTTTGCAGTAAATATTTCTCTAAATAATTCATGTTCAGAACCATCGCACAACCTTACAAATTCTTTCCAATCTTCAAAGTCCTCCTGTGTTACAGTAATCCGTTCTCCTTTAATCACATACTCACTAATTGAACTTCCACCATTTATTAAATTTTCATACGACATTGAATAATATCTTGCAACAGGTTCAGGAACATTGTCTAAATCTTCGTGAAATTTGACACCATTATTTATATTATTACCAGTATAGTTATTATTATCTATACTGGTCATAGTTTTGCTTGACATTTTGCTTGAAGTTTGCTTGACATTTTGCTTAAGCAAAATATCTTCTTCTTTTTCGTTAGAATTACCCGCTTTTTGTGCCAAATTTTTCACCCTATTTTTACCTCCCCTTTTTCCCACAACTGCCCTAATATCAGATATTTGTGCATCCATAACCATTCTTTTTTGTATTAACCAATCTCCTTCTAATTGTAATACATTTTCATCCAAAAGTTCGTGCAAAGAACCCTCTATTTTAGCGGGTTCAAAAGGTAGGTGCTTAGAAAGTTGGTTAGCAAAGCTGAAGCAAACCTGAAGCAAATGTTTATCTTTTGCTTCCTGTTTTGCTTGACGTTTGCTTGAACTTTTGCTTGACGTTTGCTTGAACTTTTGCTTAAGCAAAAGTTTTCCGTAATTTTCTGATTTTGTCATTAAAAGCATTATCCAAATATAAACACCATTGGCTTCTGCACTGCATTGTACCAGTTTTTCATCCGTCATAAAATCCTG
>CAYTIV010000252.1:0-2592 GCA_964437895.1 uncultured Methylotenera sp. | reverse complement strand
AGCCCCATGAGATTAAATAGTAAATAAGCCTTTTTTAGAATACGGCTCACGGCACATCTCTTTCCGCGCTCCCAATATAAGACCGTATACCATGGCGCAACCACTGCCACACACCCCGCAGCATTAGCCTAAATAGCGCAGCGGGCAGGCAATGCCAACCCACCACCCACACATAGTTAAACATAAGGTTATACAGTAAATATCAATCATTACCTTATGATTTAAATAAATAAAATATCAGGGGAATAAATGAAACAAGCAAAATCACCCATACCATGTTTTGCATGGCATGATGCAATGAACGTGCGTAAAAAATAATCGGCGCCAGACAAATCAACACCAGATAGATGGGCAAATAAAGCGCGTGCGGGACAGCCTCCGCCCAAGATGGCAACACCATGACTTTAGAAAAAAGATACCACTGCGGCCATTGCCACATACAAATAGCCAGGCAAACACCACTGATCAGCGTCACCCGCGCATCCACCGACCGCCAAATTGCTTCGCGCTTGTGAGGCGCGGGGCCACCCGACTGCAGCATCACTGAATCACGGCGTCGCACAGGCTCACCCAAGGACTGTCACACCGATGAGTTGGGCAAATTGTGCTGTCGGCATCGGCTTGCCAAACAGATAGCCCTGCCCTTCTTCACACTGTTTCGCCTTAAGATAGTCATACTGCGCTTGGGTTTCTATGCCTTCGGCGATCGATTGCAAATCAAATCCGTGCGCGATATCCAGCGTGGCACACACCACCGAATCATCCTGCTTGTGCTGCAACATGCCATGCACAAAGGTGCGATCAATCTTGATGCGGGTTAAGGGATATGATTTCAGTAGACTGAGCGAAGCGTAGCCTGTACCAAAATCATCAAAGGCAATGCCCACGCCATAGCTTTTAAGCGCTTTGAGGGTTTCAAGCACCACCTCGTCACTGTCGAGCGCGATATTCTCGGTAATTTCTAGTTCCAGTGCTTCAGGCGGCAGTCCGTGTCTAGCCAGCGTCTCCATCACACCTAACACCAGATTACCGACCCTAAACTGCGCACTGAACAAATTCACCCCCACCCGCATGGCAGATGCGCCTTGACGCCGCCAATAGGCCACCTGCGCACAGGCCTCGTCTAGCACCCATGCCCCCACGGTCGCGGCAAGTGTGCCGCTCTCAAGGGCGGGCAGAAAAGCAATCGGGGGCAAAATGCCTCGCTGCGGATGATTCCAGCGAATCAGGGCTTCTGCGCCGGTAATGCGGCCGGTCTCCAGATTAACCTGTGGCTGGTAATAAAGCAGAAACTCACCCTCATCGACTGCCCGGTGCAACTCTAACGCATATAGCCGCCGCGAGACCGCTTCCAGCCTTAAGGCTGAGGTAAACAGAAAGGCCCGACCTCGCCCCAGCGTTTTGGCTTTGAATAAGGCGAGATCGGCATCACTAATCAGCTCCAGCGCTTCTAGTGCATGCATGGGAGACAGGGCGACACCGCAACTGGCGGCCAGACGAACAGACTGGCCCAGCACATGAATGGACTGGTCGATCACATGGATGACGCGATCCGCCAGATGCATGGCGACGTCGGTGCGGTCCACATGTGGCATCACGACAGCAAATTCGTCGCCGCCAATACGGCCCACTAGGCCGCTGCCATTGACCAGCGCATTTAAACGGCGAGCGACCTCCTGCAACACGGCATCGCCGACCTGATGGCCCAGCGTATCGTTAACATCCTTGAAGCTGTCCAGATCCACCATCAGCACGGCCACCGCCTGCTCTGCCAGAATCACTTCTTCGACATAGCGATAAAAACGGGTACGATTAGCCAGCCCGGTCAGGGGGTCAATATGTCCAGAGGCGATTGCAGGTGCCTCTAGGTGAGATGACGCCGACATGTCTTTGAGGATGACCTCAAAATGCATGTGACCTGCCTCTTTCCAGCCAAACAGCGACAAGCCGAGCAACACCTCAGCGCCACCTTTGCGCAGCCCGTAGATATTGGCAGGCGGCGCGAGCTGGTCCAGCGAACCGTCTTGCACGGCCTTGGCCACCAGTGCTTTAAACATCTGGCGGTCACGCTCGCTGAATAAAGCCTCTACCGGCAGTCCGATTCCCTCCGCCAGCGTGTAGCCATGGGCGTCTGCAGCGGCCTGATTCCAAGCCACAACATGATGACTTTCATCGAACCAGATCACAGGCGTGAGCGAATGACCGGCATACTCTTCAAAATTGGGTCGGGTACGGCTGATGGCGGTCTCAATGCGGCGTAATTCCAGCCGGTCTGAGACCATCTGCGCCAGCTCTTTGAGGCGCGACTGGTCCTCTTCGGAAAAGTCATGATGTGGCGCATGATCGACCACACACAGGGCGCCGAGCGCCAGCCCATCTGGTGAGAGCAGGCGGACGCCGGCATAAAAGCGCACATGAGCGTCGCCGGTGACTAGGGGATTATCGTGAAAGCGGTCATCCTGCAAGGTATCAGGCACCACCATGACTTCAGACTGATTGATGGCGTGCGCGCAAAAAGACACATCTCTGCGCATGTCCATCTCACCGGCGCCTACCGCCGCCGCAAAAAACACATGGTCACTGCCTATCATA
>CAYTIV010000251.1:0-2632 GCA_964437895.1 uncultured Methylotenera sp. | reverse complement strand
TTTCCATTTCGGATATAGGGTATAAAAGGGTGTCAGCGTATCCTCTTTGGGTAAATCCCATGCGTTGTGTACTGCTTGCCTGTGTTGCATAGCCATTTGGCTACCGTCTTCAACAGGGAAATGGTCATGTAACCAGAGCTGGCAAATATTGGGTAGCACGATACATAGCATGAGCCATAGACTAGTGAGCAGCATAGCATTGAAGTTGGCATCCAGCGCACGTTTACGGAGGCTGACGACAGCGCATAGTAGCGACCAAAATAAAGTGTACCAGGCCGTAATTGCCAACACGCGTAATAGCGGGGCAGCTGAAAGTGTGTGTATGGCTGCAAACAGCAATACCGGTAGTACAAAGGTGAGTGTTATGAGCAACCAGCGAGTGAATAGCCGCTGACCCCAGAAATGGTGTGGTTTGGCTATCAGGCTACCCAAAAACACTAAGCGTTCTGCTTGGTGCTCGCTGGCTTTTAAGTCGTGCATAAGGGCGATACACAGTAGTGGCGCAAAAAAAACTAACAAGAATGCATAATCAAAGCTGCCCAGCATGACATATTCTGGATGGTGAGATTCGCCATCATAAAGCTGTCCTTGCAAGCCGAGTAAGCGTATGCGTTGTACGTAAGGAATCACCAGCCGGTTGCCCAAAGCAATAAAACTCCATTCACCGGGATTATGGTAGACAGTGTGGAAGAGGTAGTAGCCCACTTCTCCTGCATCAAGCGATATGTTGCTATGCATCGCGTTATCATGGCCATGTTGCGCGAGAAAAGCCTGTTTGCGCAGGCTTTCTGTCTGCTTGGCCTGGCTGATTTGTGCCTTGATATGGCTGATATTCTGCCAGCCGTTAAGCAGGCTAAAGGCGGTTAACAACAAGCTCAACGTTAGCAACAAAATAATGCTGCGTTGTTTGAGTAACAAGTTCAATTCGTGTTTCATATGCGACGGGAAATTTTAAAAAGTAGCCAGCCTGGCAATAGCAGCCAGCTGATCAGTCCTATGAAGGCAGCCAGCATACTTGGCCGGCTGACTTCGAGGAGCGGCAGGGTTACAGGAGTGCGGGGTGCCTGCTTCCAAAAGTCTGCAGACACGCGAATGTTTTTATCCTGATGTTGGTCGACTTTAAAGGTGTGTATCTGGTTCAGGTATTGAATTAACGCATATCGCCTGACCTCTGACTGCTGGATAAAGGCCTGATGGTGTGGCAGATCATTGCCAGCGCTAGCCATCTGTATGTATTGCAGTGCCAACGACGGCGTCATCCATAACCAGCGCCGGATATCTTCATTTTGCTTTGTCAGCGTTGCATCATGCAATGCCTGCTGTTCACGGTAGACTGCCGTTGTCAGTCGTTCGCCTTCCTGCATGAGCAGACCATGGTAGTTCACGGGCAAATCTTCGATTTGGCTCACATGATATTGATCGAGTATGGCTTGTTTAAATTTGGCAAAGTGTGGATCGTTCGGGTTATGACTATCTCCTATCGCCAGCAATTTAGTCTCGGCAAGATATTCTGACTCTGCGCGTGGCATTGTAGGGTTGGAAATCTGGGCTAGATTGGCCAAGCCGCGTGGAAAAATAATGCAGATACAAACCCAGAGCAATAGCAAGGTTAGTAAGGCGGTATGCTGTTGTTGGCTAAGCCATGACACGGTGACAACCAGCAGGCACCAACTAGCAATGTATATGGTTTGTCCTAACAACATGGTTGATAGCCTGATCACAACTTGCTCACTTTGCCAGCTCCATAAAAGAGTCAAAGACGCCTGCAGGCACAATAGCAAAAATAGAGGTAAAAACAGGGCCAGCCATTTGCCAGCTGCAATTGCTGAGCCAGATGTGCCATTGCCGCGCATGAAAGCCAAAGTGCCGCTGATTTTGTCCGCGGTGACGGTCGCATACGCAATCATGATCAAACACAGCGGCATCCACCATTGCACAATCATGGCCGGGGTCATCAATGTGAAACGGCCTAATGTGGTAGCTTCTATGGCCGGATTGAAGTTGGCACTGTTCAGTCGGTGGGCCTCTAAATATACCAACTGTCCAGACTGATCGAGTATTCCAGGCTCAATCACACTGAGCGGATGTACAGGTTTGACAACGAAATCGCCGAAATGCGAGACACGGTGTGGATGTCGATCGGGTTGTGACTCCCAGTCATGCTGGCTACGTGCTGTAACCTCAGCCACCATACGCGCATGGTCTTGCCAATGGTGGTATGCGGCGAGCGTGGCAATCACCCATAGGGTCACCAACGCCAGCAAAAGGAGTGCTGGCACGCGTGCATGCCATAACTGGCGCCATTCATTAAAGGTGATTTTCCAAATCAGCGACATCATGTCTGCCCCCGGTACAATCGTTTGAGGCTATCCAGTGTGACCGCCGATGAATCAAGTGTGACTGGCTTTAACTGGTTATTGCTCAACATCAGTAAGCGGTCAGAGAAACTGATGGCTGATAGCACGTCATGCGTCACCACGAGTACGCCCATTCCTCGCGCTTTACACCGCACAATCAGTTGGTTTAACTCCTCGGTTGCCTCGGGATCCAGCCCAGAATTGGGCTCATCTAGCAACAGCAGTTTGACCTGTTTTGCCAGGCCAGCGAAGCCACCATTTTGTTCAAGCAGTAA
>CAYTIV010000250.1:0-2681 GCA_964437895.1 uncultured Methylotenera sp. | reverse complement strand
GTGTTATCCCAGCCAAAGCCCAGCCATTGCACCATGTCCGAGATGCTGTCCACATACTCCTGGCTTTCTTTTTCTGGGTTGGTGTCATCAAAACGCAAATGGCAGACGCCGTTGTAATCACGGGCCAGACCAAAGTTGAGAAAGATAGACTTGGCATGGCCAATATGCAGATAGCCGTTAGGTTCGGGGGGGAAGCGGGTGCGGATTTTGGCAAAATCTACCTGGCCGGTTGACTGATGTGCAGCATCACCGGGAGAGCCGGCCCACTTTTTCGTCGCATATTTCTGGTCTGCCAGATCTTTATCGATGATGGCACGGATAAAGTTGGAGGCGGCTGGAATCGGTTCTTTTTCTGTAGACATGGCGGTTCTTGAAAATTCTGAAGTATGGCTATTTTACACGCTTACCGAGCCGACCCAAAACCCTTAATACGTGGACTTTCAGCCTTTTATCAGCGGGCGCGCTGAGGACGGTATGCTACACTGCGGCTTATGATCTCTCGTACATTCCTCCCTGCATTCACGACTGCATGAATAAGCTCGCTTTCCCTATTCTGGCGGTGTTGGCCGATGGCAAGTTTCATTCTGGCGAGGCGCTGGCGCAGCGCTTTGGCGTGACCCGCGCGACGGTGTACAACGCGATTCAGTCTGCCGAGACGCTGGGCATACAGGTATTTTCCGTGCGTGGCCGTGGCTACCGCTTACCACGACCGGTCACCTTGCTGGATGCGGATGCAGTGCGTGCGGCCTGTGGCGAATATGCGCCCTGGGTTCACCTGCAGGTGTTGGCCCAAGTGGACTCAACTAACCGCTATTTGATGCAGGAGAGTGCGCGGGGTGTGGCGCATGCCACCTGTGTCGCCGCGCAATTACAAACGGCTGGCCGTGGCCGACGCGGCCGCAGCTGGCTGTCGCAACTGGGCGGTAGCCTCACTTTTTCGTTGCTGTGGCGCTTTCAGTGCGGAGCCGCTGGCTTGTCTGGCCTGAGTCTGGTAGTGGGGCTGGCACTGGTGCGCACACTGCATGGCTTGGGCTTGCACGATGTGCAGCTGAAATGGCCGAATGACTTATTGGTTTATCGTGATGGCCAGTGGTGTAAGTTGGGCGGCATTCTGATCGAATTGCAGGGGGATATGGAAGGCCCCAGTGCGGCCGTAATCGGCGTCGGCCTTAACCTCGACATAGATCCCGCCATGCAGCAGAAAATAGACCAGGCTGTGATGGGCTTGAATCAACTCTCAGGTCATGCGCTGGATCCCAATCAATTACTAGGCCGCTGTCTGAGCCAGCTGGTGCAGCATCTGACGCTGTTTGCTGAGCAGGGGTTCAGCCATTTTCAGGCAGACTGGACACAGCAGCATGCTTTTCATCAGCAGTCTGTACATCTGCATCAAGCGAATGGACAGGTGCTGGCGGGCAAGGTGGTGGGCGTGGCAGAGGAGGGCAGTTTGCTGGTGGAAACGGCCAGTGGATTGCAGCGGTTCAATGCCGGTGAGATTAGCGTGCGGAGTGCCGGATGACGCTGCTGATTGATGCTGGCAATACCCTGATCAAATGGGCCTGGCAGCCAGACGCATCCTCAACCTCTGCGGCGGCATGGACCGTGCATGGCGTAGACCATGCCAGCTGGCGCGCAGGTACCCCACAAGCACAGGCCTTGCATGCTGCGTGGCAGGCGGCGCAGCAGGTGTATGTGTGTAATGTGGCTGGGGATGATTGGCTGCAATATGCGCAGGCTGCTGCATCCCCCTGCCAGCAGATACAGGCCAGCGCCCAAGCGTTGGGGGTGATCAACGGTTACGAACGGCCTGCGCAATTAGGCAGTGATCGCTGGTGCAGTGTGCTGGCCGTCTGGCAGCACTATGCACAGCCAGCACTGGTGGTGACTGCCGGCACGGCTATGACACTGGATGTCCTGCTGCGTGAAGGCGCTGGCGCGGTCTTTGCGGGCGGCAGCATACAGCCAGGCTTGCGTCTGATGTGGCAGAGTATGCAACATGGTGCCGCCCAACTGCATTACGATGTTCCATCCTCGGATGAGGCACCGCCGGGCGAGCGTGCTCAGACTTTTGCGCGCAATAGTCAACAGGCCATGTGGCAAGGCTGCGTACAGGCATTGGCGGCCTCTGTGGCGGCACAGTTTGAGCGCGTGTGTGCCGTCAGCGCGCAACCGCCTCTGCTGATCCTCAGCGGCGGTGATGCCGCCCTGATCATGAGATATTTACCCGCGCCATTGGCAGCACAGGCCATTATTGTGGATAATCTGGTATTAAAGGGGATGGCCGCACTGGCCAGTCATTCGAATCAATAAGACTACACATACCCATGAAAACACTGTTCTGGATTCTGCTCGTTGCCAACCTGGTGGTATTCGCCTATTTCAAGCACGATGCCTCGTTACAAGGTGTGAGCACCCTTAAGCCCGAAATACACCCCGAGCAAATCACCTTGCTCAGCCCGCAGGCCTTGGCCACGTACCCTAAGCGTGAGGCTGCGCCCGCACCGGTGATTGCCGAAGTGACTACGGAGACTGCCCCGACGCTCACGAATCCCGCTTTGCCACCGGCTGAAGCCAAGCCGCAGGAGGCTAAGACGCCTGAGAGTAAAACCGCCGAGAATAAAGCAGAGGACAACAAGCCCGCGGACAAAGCCACCCCGGCAAAACCCAGCGAAGCCACGACC
>CAYTIV010000249.1:0-2723 GCA_964437895.1 uncultured Methylotenera sp. | reverse complement strand
GATTTTTAACGGACTTTGCTAACTTAAAAATGGTATGGTTTTTGGGGGCAGGTCATATAGGTCACAAATTTGTGACAACACAAGTCGGTATTAAGAAAAATGCTCTTCTCTCCAAGATTTTTTTCTAGTTCTGAATCAATTATGGTCTGGCGGAGCTGAGGCTCCCTCTCACACACTAGAATTATCATGCTTGAGTCTATTGCTTACTTAATTGGGGAGGTAGCCGCATATCTTGCCGGCCTATTGATTGGACGAAAATTACAGGTCGATCCAGCTCTTGCCCAGAAACTAGGGGAGTATCTCATGCTTGCGGTGTTGGTTGGCTTACTATTAGGGATTACCTTTGCCTACGCTTAAGGCGCAGTGCGTTTAACCTAGGGCCATCATTTCGTTCTGTGAGGGTTTGGGGGCTGGAAACGGGCTGGGAAACACGGGTGGATATTCGTAAGGTGGGCAGGCCACGCGACAGACGGATAAGAGGGCGTGGCGTAGGCAAAACGGGTGAGGCAAAATACTTGTTCCTGATAAAACAACGATCCGAACAAGTGACCCTGGCATGCCTGCAAACAGGCACCTGTGCCAATAGGCATGCCGAGGGGGATTGTCATCGCTTGTGTTCTAAGTGCCGGGCATCTGCCAACGGCTTATTCACATCATACGATAACATCGGCCGCTGACGTCAGCCTTACATTTTTTTAATACGCAATGTTTAGTCATGCCCGTGGCCACGGCCGTTGCCATGCCCACGACCTGGCCCGCGTCCGCGGTCACCATCATCGTGGTGATCATGGTCGTAATGGCCGTGATCATCGCCGTAACGCTCATGGCCTGCATACGCGTTGTAGCGTGGGGCATACACGTTTTGATACCAGCCATCCTGCACAAAGTAGACCTGACGGCCGCAGGCGCCGTACTGCCCACAGTAACGGCCCCATTTTTTCATGTGGCCGGGCGGCACCCGCAGGTACATCGGTGGTTGTACAACGGCCACTGGCGGTGGTTGAATAATCACGGGTTGCGGATAAATCACCTGCGGGGCCGGGTAGGCATCGCCCAGCACAATCTGCCCATAAAAACCGGGCTGGCCGACGCTGATAGCAACGCCGGCGGAGGCGGTGAGGCTACTGAGCATGGCGAGTGTGGCCAGGGAGCGTGTAGCCAAGTTGAGTATAACCAAGTTGAGTGGTTTGAGCATGTCTGCGTTCCTTGTTCAAAAAATGTGGTGATGACCACTGATGGCATCCCACGCGATGTATGTCAGCGTGATTTTATGAACAGGGGTATGCGGCGCATAGCCCAAATCCTCTGACAACACTGTCAGCTAATTCTGACAGGTGACTATCAGACAGGGTTTAAGACCGTCGGTTTCATAGTGGGCTACGCTGGGGGCGTGAGAAAACGTAACCCATGCGCTGGCTTTAGCCGTACCGCTTCTAACACCCGCTTGATTGGCGTGGTGGCGGGGGCGCCTTGGTCAGTGCTTGGCTGGTGCAATTGAGTCGCCATCAGCCCGTTCTATTTGAGGTTGCGTATCGCCATCCAGCCCAAATCATGCATGCAGACGACGAAGGCGCGCTTATAGGTTTGCGTTTTGTAATCCGGCAAATAGCTCTCGCCCAAGCGCTGTTCACAAGTGTGTTGATCGGCTTTGAGTTGTTGCGGAAAGCCGCCCATTTTCCACCATGAGTTGATGGAGTACTGTACCTCTGGGCCATCCTGCGCGGTGGATCGATGGGTGACGGGCGGTGCAGACTCTTTAACCGCAGGCTGGGGGGTGACAACGGCCCCCGGTACTGGCACTGCTTGGGATTTTGGCGCAGGTTCGCCCGGTTTTGAAATAGCCACCGCAGGAGCAACTACAACAGGGTGTGCAGTCTCAGTGGGGGCAGGCGTGACTTCAATAAATGGGCTGGGTTTGGCCTGAGTAGCCTCCCGATTATCTGTCGCTTCTATGGTGGCAAACAGCGGATCAAAGGCATCTATTTTGGGTGTTTGCCAGCCATGCTGGGCCAGGCAGGCAGAGAGTTGATCGCCACTGCCACGGCAGGCGCTGTGCGCCCGTTCTATATCTTGTGGCGATCCGCCACGCTTGTAAGAGACCTCTCCACATCCGGTTAATAACACCATCAACACACTGTAAGTTAAAAGACGCATTGCGAGTCCTGTTCGCTATTTGTTATGCGCAGTCTAGCTGTGTTTACCTGCCCTGTTCACTACGCAAATTGACGTATTTGTCCTACATGCCCCTCTCGTTAAGCTGAGCGCAAGTTTCGATCAACTGTGATTTGTTTGAATTTAACGAGAAAGGGAGTATTTGATGATGAACTTGAAAAAATGTGCTTTGCACACGGCGGTGGTGATGGCTTGTGGTCTGGGTGCACAACTGGCAAACGCCGGGGCCACAATCAGTTTTGGTGAGGACAAGTATATCAGTGCCGGCTTCGGTTTTATCACCAGCTACACCTCTGCTGAAGATGGTGCCCCTAATGGTAAAGACCGTTCCAACGATTTCGCGCTGAACAGTGCCCGTCTGTATTTGTCTGGCTCTTTCAACAAGTATATCAAGGGTATGTTGAACACTGAAAAATCCGGTGGTGGTAGCGATGTCGGCAGCAACGTCGAAGTAATCGATGCCAACGTGCAGTTTCAGTTGACCCCTGAAGTGGCGATCTGGGCAGGTCGTTTCCTGTCACCAAGTGACCGCGCCAACATGGCAGGTCCTT
>CAYTIV010000248.1:0-2726 GCA_964437895.1 uncultured Methylotenera sp. | reverse complement strand
TACGTAGCCAGATCCTCAACGGTGAGCCGCGTATTGATGGTCGTGACACACGTACCGTGCGTCCTATTACGATTCGTTCCGGCGTATTGCCACGCACACACGGTTCTGCCCTGTTTACACGCGGCGAAACCCAAGCACTGGTTGTGACCACACTGGGCACCGGTAAAGATGAACAAATCATCGACGCGCTGGCGGGTGAGTATTACGAAAACTTCATGTTGCATTACAACATGCCTCCGTTTGCCACTGGCGAAACCGGTCGCGTGGGTTCACCTAAGCGTCGTGAAATCGGTCACGGTAACTTGGCTAAACGTGCATTGAAAGCCGTGCTGCCGAAAAAAGAAGACTTCGATTACACACTGCGCGTGGTGTCTGAGATTACTGAGTCCAACGGCTCCAGCTCCATGGCGTCTGTCTGTGGCGGTTGCCTGTCCATGCTGGACGCAGGTGTGCCATTGACTGCACACGTTGCGGGTGTGGCCATGGGCCTGATCAAGGAAGGTAACCGCGTGGCGGTGCTGACCGACATTCTGGGTGACGAAGATCACCTGGGCGATATGGACTTTAAAGTGGCGGGTACCGACAAGGGCGTGACCGCACTGCAAATGGACATCAAGATCACCGGTATCACTGCGCAAATCATGCAAGTGGCTCTGGCGCAAGCCAAAGAAGGCCGTGCGCACATTCTGGGTCTGATGAAACAGGCAGTATCCGGTGTGAACACCGAAATGTCACAGTTCGCTCCACGTATCATCAGCATGAAGATCAATCCGGACAAAATCCGTGACGTGATCGGTAAAGGTGGTGCGGTGATTCAGGCACTGACCAAAGAAACCAATACCAGCATCGATATCGAAGATGACGGTACCGTGAAAATTGCCTGCACCAATGCTGACGAAGGCGCTGAAGCGCAGCGTCGTATTGCGCAGATCACGGCTGAAGTTGAAGTGGGCCAGATCTATGAAGGACCAGTGGTTAAAATTCTGGATTTTGGCGCGGTGGTAACCTTGTTGCCAGGTAAAGATGGTCTGGTACACATTTCACAAATTGCCCATGAGCGCGTTAAAGCGGTCAGCGATTACCTGAAAGAGGGCGATGTCGTGAAAGTGAAAGTAGTTGAGATCGACGACAAAGGTAAAGTACGTTTGAGCATGAAAGCACTGCTCGACGCGCCTGCCAGAGAAGAAACACCTGCGGCTGAATAAGTCCAGTGCTGTTAAAAAGCCCGCTTCGGCGGGCTTTTTTTATGGGGGTCACCCCATCCGTTTGCGTCAATTTACTGATGGGAGATTCTACGCCATGCCTGCATAATACGAGCCTATGCCTGCGCTTACAAAAACAATCCTGCACAGTGCTTGCTTAAGCTGCGTTGCCTTCAGCGGCCACCTCTTTGCACGCGAATCACTGGCGCTTGACGAGGTGGTTGTCCGTGCGCATTACGATAATGCCATCGGCACTTCGGAGGCCGCCAGCGAGGGCAAGGTGAATGCCAGCCTGATCAACAATAGACCCATCGCACGCACGGGCGAGGTGCTGGAGTTTGTGCCAGGCATGATCGTTACCCAGCATAGCGGCAGCGGTAAGGCGAACCAGTTTTACCTGCGGGGCTTTAACCTTGATCATGGCACCGATTTTGCCACCTATGTGGATGATATGCCGGTCAATATGCGTAGCCATGCCCATGGCCAAGGCTATACCGATTTGAATTTTCTCATTCCTGAGCTGGTCAGTCATATACATTACAAAAAAGGCCCCTATTCAGCAGAAGAGGGGGATTTTTCCTCAGCGGGTGCGGCGCATTTGCATCTGCTGAACCAATTGCCAAAAGGCCTCGCCAGCCTCACGGTGGGAAGTTATGATTATCAGCGCACGCTGCTGGCAAACTCGCAGGGCGTAGGCGATGGCCAGCTGTTGTATGCTTTGGACGTCAACCATTATGATGGCCCTTGGCAGCTGGCCGAGGGCGTTAAAAAATATAATGGTCTGCTGCGTTACAGTGAAAGCGGTGCGCATGACAGCACAACATTGACGGCCATGGCTTACCACAACCGCTGGAACAGTACCGACCAAATTCCACGACGTGCAGTGCAGTCCGGGCAACTTGACCGCTTTGATGCAGTTGATGCGAGCGATGGCGGGGATTCATCACGCTATAGCCTGTCGTTTAACAAGCAGCACCGTGACCAATATGGCGGCTGGCAGATGAGTGCGTATGCTGTTCGCGCATCGTTAGACCTCTACAGCAACTTCACTTATTTTATGAACGACCCGGTCAATGGCGACCAGTTTAACCAGCGCGAAAAACGCACCATGCTAGGCATGAATCTGAGTAAAACGTGGCTGGGTGAATGGGCGGGCTTGCCTATGGAAAACAAACTAGGCATTCAAACCCGCTATGACAAACTCTCCCCGGTTGCGCTGTCTCACACCGTGAACACACAACGAATTTCCCTCATCCGCTCTGATCATGTAGAAGAAAGCAGTGCAGGCCTGTATGCCGAAAATACGGTGTGGTGGCATGAAAAGCTGCGGACCGTCGCAGGGGTGCGCTATGACCGCTATCAGTTTGAAGTTAAAAGCAGTATCAATGGCAACGCTGGCAACCAAGGCGATGGCATCACCTCACCCAAGCTCTCAATCATTTTCGGCCCATGGGCCAATACTGAGTTTTTTTACAATATTGGCAACGGTTTTCATAGTAACGATGCCCGTGGCACCACCCAAAC
>CAYTIV010000247.1:0-2729 GCA_964437895.1 uncultured Methylotenera sp. | reverse complement strand
AGAGATGATGACTGAGGTGTCCAGCTGGTCAGCCGCTTTGTTCACACTGTCCTCAGGAGCCACGGTTGCGCTAGCCCTGGATAATAGTCCAGCTTGGGTGGTGCTAGATTTGGCCTTGCTCACTGCGGACTGGACGCATGTGCCGGTGCCGGGCTTTTTCTCCCCTGCGCAAAAACAGCATGCGATTGCCGATGCGGGCGTGAGCCTGGTATTGACCGACACGCCTGAGGCTTGGCGTGCGCTTTACCCAGGCAGCCAGGCGGTGGCGCAGTGGGTGGTTGCTGGTCAAGCCATCACCGTATTGCGGCTGCATGTGCAGGATCGCGTCTCCGCCACGCATAAAATCACTTACACCTCGGGCACGACGGGCGCCCCTAAAGGGGTGTGTCTACATGCTGAGGCCATGGCTCAAGTGGCGGTCGCGATCATTGAGCGCGTACAGCCTACTGCGCAGGACCGTCATTTTTGTGTATTGCCCTTGGCGACCTTGCTGGAAAACGTGGCAGGCGTGTATGCCAGTTTAATGGCAGGTGCCACCGTGGTCCTCCTAGGTTGTCAGTCGGTCGGCTTTTCCGGTAGCCAGTTTGATATCCAGCGCCTGCATGAGGGATTGCAACGGCATCAGGCCTCTACGGCGATTCTGATTCCTGAATTACTGCGTGCGCTGGTGGCCTGGGTGCAGAGCGGGCATCCCGCGCCCGCATCCTTGCGATTCGTCGCAGTGGGCGGGGCTAAAGTCGCTCCAGCATTGTTGTTGCAGGCACATATCTCCGGATTACCCGCGTATGAAGGATACGGGCTCTCTGAGTGCGCATCTGTGGTGGCGCTGAATACACCGATCGCTTGCAAGCCTGGCAGTATTGGCAAAGCATTGCCTCATGTTGAGATGCGTGTGGATAGCCACGGCGAGTTGTGGGTCAAAGGGGCGTGTTATCAGGGCTATATTCAGGCCGATGGCCATATTGCCCCGCCCACGCTGGATGCTGAGGGCTATTTGGCGACCGGTGATCTGGCTTATCAGGACAGTGAAGGCTACTGGTATCTTTCTGGGCGCAAAAAGAATATGTTTATTACCTCATTTGGGCGTAATGTCTCGCCTGAGTGGGTGGAGAGTTTATTACTCGATCAGCAGGCAATATTACAAGCCTGTGTTTTTGGAGAAGCCAAGCCGTTTAATGTGGCGGTGGTGATGCCGCATCCGCAGGCCTCGGCCGAGGCGGTGGCGCAGGCCATTGCGCAAGTCAACGGCTCGCTGCCGGATTATGCGCAGGTGGGTGACGTGGTGTTTGCACGCCAACCATTTTTGCCCAGTAACGGACAACTGACGGCCAATGGCCGCTTGAAACGAGATGCGATTGCGGCCGAATATGCAGCTGACATCCATCGCCTTTATGAAGGAACATGATGAGTTTTTACCAGCTACTATTGAGCGCGACCGAACAGGAGCGCAATACCCTGATGAGCCTGCCACTGATTATGCAAGGGGCACAGGGCAAGATTACCTTGCAGACCTACCGTGCATTTTTGGTACAAGCCTATCACCACGTTAAACATACTACGCCGTTGCTGATGGCCTGTGGTGGCCGCTTGAGCGGAGAGTACGAGTGGTTGCGTACGGCGATTGGCGAGTATATTGAAGAAGAGATGGGCCATCAGGAGTGGGTGTTGAATGACATCGAGGCCTGCGGTGGTGACAAAGAGTCTGTGCGTCACAGCCGGTGCGAAGCTGATGCGGCCTGCCATGCTACCGAGGTGATGGTGGCGTATGCCTACGACATGATACATCGTGTGAATCCGCTGGGATTTTTTGGCATGGTGTTGGTGTTGGAAGGGACCAGCACCGCGGTGGCCACCCAGGCGGGTGAGCAGATCATGCAAAGCCTCAACCTACCTAAAAAAGCTTTTAGTTATTTGTTCTCGCATGGCTCACTCGATATCAGCCACGTGACTTTTTATGAGAGTTTGATGAATCAAGTGACCAAGCCAGAAGATCAGCAGATAATTATCCATGCCGCCAAGCGGTTTTATCGGCTGTATGCGGATATTTTTAGACATGTGGCCGCACAGACCCTGGCTGAACAGCCAACGGTGACGGCCTAGGAGCACACCATGGAATTACGCAATCAACATGTGGTCCTGACCGGGGCGACCGGCGGGCTTGGTACGGTATTGGCGCTGGCACTGGCGGCCAAAGGCGCGGTGGTGGGGCTGGTCGGACGTGATCCGGTCAAGTTACATGCGTTGCAGAAAAGAATTGCGGCGCATGGCGGGCAGTCACACATCATGGTCGCTGATCTTGCACAGCCTAATATGGCCGCGCAGGTCTTGAAGCAGGCGCTACGCGAGATGGGGCATGTGGATGTGCTGATCAATAATGCCGGGGTGATTGAGTTCACCGAGTTTGTGCATCAGACCGAAGTCAGCATAGACAACATGATTCACACCAATGTCACGGCAACATTGGTGTTGAGTCGCGAGTTTGTCGACTATTTTTTACAACGCGGGCGCGGTCATTTGGCGCTGGTCGGCTCCATTTTCGGCTCATTGGGCTTTCCGCATTTTGCAACCTATTGTGCCAGCAAGTTTGCCGTACATGGTTTTAGTCAGGCACTGCGGCGTGAGTTGGTCGATACGGCGGTAGGGGTCACCTATATTGCACCCCGAGCGATCGCCACACCGATGAACGATGATAGAACCAATGCCATGTGGCAGGCTTCTGGGCAGTCTGT
>CAYTIV010000246.1:0-2778 GCA_964437895.1 uncultured Methylotenera sp. | reverse complement strand
CTGACTTGTTTAGCCAAGGGCAATAAAGTGTCCGCGCGACTGCCCCAGATGTAAAACGTTTCCAGCAGGGCTTTACCTGCTTCGAGGCGACTGGATTTGACCAGCTGGCGGATCGTCGTGGGGTCAGTGGCGAGTCCGCTCTGCTGGATGTTGGACCAGGCGATGCGAAAACTTTTTCGGTCTGTCAGGTAAGACAGCCAGCCCAAACAGGCACCCATGCGGTGTACCCAGGATAAGGGCAGACGGGCAATCGCTTTGCAGAAAAACAGCAACATGGGGCTTTTATAAACGCATTCTGTTAAAATTGGGGATTGGTGACTATGTTAACAAAATGTGGTTTAAAAACCCGCGCACGGCCATTATTCAGCATAAATTATTTTGAAACACGCCTTGAACAACTATCAGGATCCGGCCTTGCAGGCAGACTTGGCTGCCCACGGCCTGGATACATTTGAGTCTTGGTGGCAGCGCCAGATAGACTGGTTTGAAGCGCCCAACGAGCGCCGCGGAGGCTGGAGTGGGGTAGGCCGGCTGGTGTTGACGCGACCGCATCAGGCCGCCTTGACCCTGTTTGTTAAAAAACAGCAGAATCATGGTCGGCGTACCTGGCAACACCCCATCGCCGGAGAGCCTACCTTTAGGCGTGAGTACCAGCGCTTGCTGGCACTGGCGCAGGCCGGCATTCCGGCGCCGCATGTCGTGTTTTACGCGGAATCCGAAGAAGAAGGCCATCAGCGCGCGATTCTAGTGACTGAAAATCTGCAGGACTTTGTCGATTTGGAACAGCACCTGCCCGTGTTGTTACAGCAAGCACAAACTGAGCGTAGGTCTGTGTTGCGGGCTGTCGCCCATCAGATTCGCCGCTTTCATGATCGGCGGTGGGTGCACCGCGCTTTGTATCCCAAACATATCTTTGTCACGCCAGCGGCGCAGCCGCCACAAGTCGCGCTGATCGATCTCGAAAAAACCCGAGTGACTGCCGGTGCTTGGCGCCGCGCCCGTTTTGATCTGGCGGCACTGAATCGTCATGCCGAGGGCTTGAGTCGACAGGACAGAATGTATTTTTTCAAACAATATCTGCACGCAGAGCAACGGCCAAAGCGTCTCACGCGTTGTGAACGCCTGCTACTCAGACAGATCGCCACGCGCAGTCAACGCGCACGTCATTGAATGGATGCCATGACACACGCCACGCCCCGATTCAGTATTGCCATGGTTAACTACAAAACCCTGGAGCTGACCCGTACCGCCCTCAGTTTTCTCAAAAGCCATCTCGACAGTGGTGCGCTGGATGCCAGCCGGGTCGAGGTTTGGGTGGTAGATAATGACTCTGGCGACGCCAGTACTGAGTATTTGCGCAGTCTGGACTGGATACATCTGATTGAGCGACCTTCGCCTGGCAAGGAGCAAGGATTTGCCGCGCATGGTGAGGGGCTGGATCTGGTGTTGCAGGCCATCAATACCGACTATCTGTTTTTGATGCATACCGACACCTTTATCTATGATGCCGAGATCTTTGTGCGCTGTTTGCAACGCATGCAAGCGCAGCCCAAGGTGGCCGCCATCGGCTGTCTGCATCAGCTTAACCGCGGCCATTTCCGTCTGTTCTGGCGCGCGTTTACCGGTTTTTTCAAGTACCATCAGCGCCGCCTCAAGCAGCGCATGGGCTTGCCGTCACGTCAGGCCAGGCCCTATATCGAGCCGTATATCAAAAGCTTTTTTGCCTTGTGGAATGTGGCGCTGATGAAAAAGCTAGGCTACCGTTTTTATATGGAACAGCAGATTCCCGGCTATGTGTTACAAGATAAGCTGGCCGCACAGGGCTATGTCATCGAGCGCATCTCACCGGCGCGTCTATTCCGTTATCTGGATCACGTCGAGGCTGGCACAGTGGGGCTGGTCAATGGCTATACCGCACAAAATCGCCGTTTGCAGCGCAAGCAGGCCATGCTTAAACAACTACAGTCACCGCAGGAAAACACACAATGACACTGATGGATGGGGTATTGCCTATTGAAATGGGTAACGGGTTTACGCTGGATGCACAGCAAGCCAGAGATATTGGCAGCTTGCTGTCTGAGGAATATGCGCAGGCGCACCCGTATCCGCATGCGGTCATCGATGATATCTTTCCAACGGCGTTTACACAGTTGTTGCTGGATCATTTTCCGCAACAAGCCCAGGCCCACGATAAAGTGTATGAAAAGGGCTACGGCGGAACGCACAAACGCCAGATTCTGCCTTATGACTGCGATGAGACCCTGCGTGCCGCCTTTGCCTTATTTAACTCTGCGCCGATGTTGCAATTTATAGAAGCGCTGACAGGCTACAAAGGGTTGTTGCCAGACCCTTATTTTGCCGGCGGTGGCTTGCACGAAACGGCCGCAGGGGGCCTGCTCGGTATCCATGCCGACTTTCAGGTTAATGAGCCGTTGCAATTGTATCGTCGTGTCAACATGCTGGTGTATCTGAACCCAGACTGGAAGCCGGAATATGGCGGCAATCTGGAGTTGTGGGACCGGCAGATGCAGGCCTGCCAACAACGTGTCGCACCTTTATTTAATCGCTGCGTGATTTTTAATACCGATGCCGACAGCTTTCACGGACATCCTGATCCATTGACCACGCCAGACGGCATCACGCGCCGCTCCATTGCCCTGTATTACTATCAGGCGTTGCCGATTCCGAATGCCGCAGGTGAGTCGCGACATACCTTGTATGTGGCACGTCCGGAGGATGATGCCGCCACCAAGGCGCAAGTGAGAAAAATGACTAAAA
>CAYTIV010000245.1:0-2796 GCA_964437895.1 uncultured Methylotenera sp. | reverse complement strand
ATATGGTGCGTAGTAGTGCCAAGTTTCTGATGGGAGCCAGTGGCAGTGGCTTGTTCGACATGAATGGCCATCTGGTAGGCATCAACACATTCAAAACTGCAGGTAATGGTGGCAGCATCCACTTTGCATTACCAGTAGAATGGATCAGCACGCTGGAACAATTGCCTGCCAGCACCGAATTTCCGGTCAGTGGAAAAGCACTGTGGGAAGAAGATGAAGACAAGAAGCCTTTTTACATGCGCGCAGCAGTACCCGAATCGCGTCAAGATTGGCCCGCACTAGCAAAAATTAGTCAGGCATGGACACAACAAAATCCTGAAAGTGCCGATGCTTGGTTTAGCCTAGGACTGGCACATAGTGCACTTGGACAGTTTGAGCAAGCGGGTATCGCGTTTGATCAAGCCGTGCGTATGGACAAACAATTTATTGAAGCGTGGTTTAAACGCGGAGAGATTGCCTATCGCTTGGGCGACCAACAGGTGGTTCAGGATGTAGAGTCACAATTGCAACAAATTGACCCCATGCTGGTGCCTACCTACCAAGCCTATTTAGGTTGTGACAAAAAATGTAAGAAATAAGCTCTTGATTATTGGGTAAAAAACCGACTGCACCAGCTTCCATCACCGGGTGTTTTTGCGTAAAATATCGCGTTTTTCAATTTTTTAGCAGTCCGCACCCGGTGGACTGTCTGTGCATCGTAGACCAACAAGGAAGCAATCTTGAGCCAAGCTGCCGCCAACGTGTTATCAGCACGCGTGTTATCCATTAAAGAATCCCCAACTTTGGCCATTACTGCCAAAGCGGCCAAATACAAATCCGAAGGCCGTCCGATTATCGGCCTAGCTGCGGGTGAGCCAGACTTTGACACGCCCCAGCATATTAAGGATGCAGCCAAAGCCGCCATCGATGCTGGTTATACCAAATACACCCCCGTCAGCGGCATCCCTGCCCTCAAAAAAGCCATCGTCAACAAATTCAAAAACGAAAATGGCTTTGACTACACAGTCAATGAAGTCATCGTGGGTGTGGGCGGCAAACAAACCATATTCAACTTGTGCCTGGCGGTACTCAATCCGCAAGATGAAGTGATTATCCCAGCACCTTACTGGGTCAGCTACGCCGATATCGCCATGGTCGCTGAAGCAACACCAGTAATTTTGCAATGTGGTATTGAACAAGGCTTCAAGCTGCTGCCAGCACAACTGGAAGCGGCGATTAACGAAAAAACCAAACTGGTCATGTTCAACTCGCCGTCCAACCCGACAGGCGCGGTTTACACGCTGGATGAACTCAAAGCATTAGGCGCCGTATTGCTCAAGCACCCACATGTGCTGATTGCAACCGATGACATGTACGAGCACGTCAATCTGAACGGCCAACCGTTCCACAACATCCTCAACGCTGCACCCGGCCTCAAAGACCGCTGCATCGTGCTTAACGGCGTATCCAAGGCGTATTCAATGACCGGCTGGCGTATCGGCTATGCCGCAGGCCCCGCCCACATCATCAAGGCCATGGAGATTCTGCAGAGCCAGTCCACCAGTAACCCGACTTCGATCTCGCAATACGCGGCAGAAGCGGCCTTGAGCGGCTCACAAGATTGCATCAAACCCATGGTAGCGGCCTTCCGTGAGCGCCATGAATACGTGGTCAATCGCTTTAATGCCATGCCAGGCCTGAGCTGCCTGATGGCTGGTGGTGCGTTTTATGCCTTCCCTGATGCGCGCCAAGCGATTACGGCCCTGCATCAATCCGGCAAAATCAAAGAAGCCACCGATATGGCGCTGGCTGAGTACTTTCTCGAAGAACATAATGTCGCCGTCGTGCCAGGTTCTGCCTTTGGTGCCGAAGGTTACTTCCGTATCTCCTTCGCCACCAGCATGGACAATCTGCGTGAAGCGTTGGACCGCATTGAAAAAGCACTCAACTAATTTGGGTAAGTAACATCCTCCGCCAATAAAAAAGCGCCCACAGGCGCTTTTTTAGTTTTTGGCACAAGCTCAGGTATTACTCTTTAAATAGATCCTTCAGCCACTGCTGCTGCAAGGCCACCTCACTCGGCAAGCCCGTATTGGCCGCCAGCGCTATCATGTCTGTTGCCGGCGCACCCGGCAATCCCTGCCCCTCAGCCTGCTCATGAATCAAATCTTGAATCTGCAAAGCGTCATCGGGCGCGTCTGCCGGTGTGGCGGCAAACGCTGTAAAGGTCGCCTGCTCAGGCATCAGCGCCAGCAGGCTGGTCACATCTAGCGCCTCTTCACGCGAATGCACCATTGCAAGTACCTGCTGCAACAACCAAGGGCTCACAGCATCATCGCTGGCATGCGCTGTAAAGTCTGCGCTGAGTTGCCCATGCATTTGTACGGTCTGCGACTCTCCGACATGCACCAGGTGATCCCCTGCCGTCTGCAATGCCAGCTTAGCGCCCGGACCCGTGATCACTTTGTCGCCCTGTCGCAACCAGTCTCCCGCTTGCAACAGATGCGACTGACCGCGCGTATCAATCACTGCCACCTCACCATGCACACTTGAAACGATACCTACCATGTTTTAAAACCCTCAATCGAGGCAGCCATTATAAACAAAACCGAATAAAACCGCGCCTGTCAACCATGCGCAGCGGCAAAACCGGCAAAAAAATATTTGAAAAAACCGATTACAAAATGTGTTTTTTGTGCATCAAACCAGCCGACAAAAAAATATAAAATATTTCGCAAAAAGTAGTTGACCAAGGGGCACTCCCTCAGTAATATAGCGCCTTCAAACGACGTACCGATTCCTCAATAGCTCAGTCGG
>CAYTIV010000244.1:0-2838 GCA_964437895.1 uncultured Methylotenera sp. | reverse complement strand
TCAAACCCAACCGTTATCTGCATTTACCATTGCAAGGCCAGGCTGATACTCACCGTGCTTACTTGCACCACTATCAGCAGCGGCTATATAGCGTGGCCAAACCGCCGTCTTTACCAAGTACCCCTTTAGTCTGGAACGGTGAAAACAGTCAGCAATGGGGCGGGTGGCAAGTCGAATTCCGCGTCTGTAAAGGGCGAGGTATCGCTTTAGCCCGATTAGGCGTGTCACCTGCGGCCATCACGCTAAACAGACGTTATGGGCAAGCGATGCCCCTAGGCGAAGGCATCTCTCTGTGCTTACAGCCCCGCGCCGGCGGTGAAGTCTTGCAACCTGACAGCAAACGCCCCCGGCGCGAGCTGAAGGTGCTGTTCCAAATGCTGGGCATTCCGCCCTGGCAGCGCGCTTTTTACCCAGTCGTTTATGTCAATACGACGCAACCATCAGACTCCCAAACACTGGTGGCTTTGTCATCGCTGGCGATTGATGCCGGCTGGCAGCCTGGCCGTAATGCCTACGGCCTCGAAATCACCTTATCCCCTCTGCGCTAGATTGGTTGTAATAAACCTAAATTAATTCAAAATGTGGTTGTAATAAACCATATTTTGGTAGAATTGGTTGTTGGCGATCTGGCGGGCTAGCTAGTTAATTGTTTTTAATGATCTTTTTTTTGCACTCGTTCTGGGAACGGTTATTGCTCTTTTTTGGTGTTTTGATAAAACACTTAAAAACATTCTCGGGAAAAGGATCGTTATGAAGAGAAATTCAGTCAAACCGTTGTTACTTGCTATTGTTTCAGCTTACGCGGCACAAGCAACGGTTACTTACGCAGGTGAAACACTTAATGTCGATAAGGTTGAGGTGTTTTCAAGCACGCCTTTGAAAGGCATTGGAGTTCCCTTACACAAAGTGCCTGCCAATATCCAACAGGCCAATCCCACTGCAATTAACAATCAATCGGGCGTCTCTATTGCCGATTACATGAATAGTAATATGCAAGGCGTTACAGTCACTGAGTTGGGCGGTAATCCTTGGCAGCCGGAAATCAATTTCAGAGGTTATTCTGCCTCTGGATTGCTGGGTAACCCACAAGGGATTTCAACCTACGTCGATGGCGTAAGAGTGAATGAGCCATTCGGTGATGTCACGTCATGGGACAAAATACCCAGTTTTGCCATTGGCAGCATGCAGGTGGTTCCGGGGTCAAATCCGCTCTACGGTCTGAATACCCTCGGCGGCGCAATCGCCATTCAGACAAAAAGTGGTCGTGACAATCAGGGCGCAGCCGTTGAATATGAGGCGGGTTCTTGGGGGCGTCAACGTGCTTTAGTTGAGTACGGGGGAGTTTCAAAAGATGGTTCGGTTGACTACATGATTGGTTTTCAACATACGACTGAAAACGGATGGAGAAGGTACTCTCCGTCTCATGTGAATCAGCTGTTTGCTAAGACAGGCTGGCAAAGTGAGAACACAAAACTTGATCTTACCTACATTGGGTCTGACAATCGTCTGGTTGGTAATGGCCTGACACCGGAGTTTTTACTTCAAGGTGACCGTGATCAAATTCACACACGCCCCGATATTACCAAAAACTACTCCCACTTTTTGGCTTTGAACGGGTCACACTGGTTGAATGTAGACACCATGCTTTCAGGCAATGTTTATTACAAAAAGTCCAACCGATCTACGGTGAACGGTGATGGATATGAAGGCACCTTTGAAGATGTGGCTGGGGTCAGTACATTGGCTGGGTACCCTGGTATTACTTGTACGCAAGCGGTCGCGGATTGTGAAGTGATTGGTTCTGTATTTAACAGAACGCGCACTACGCAAGATACATATGGCGCTACGTTGCAAGCGGCTTTCAACCAAGACTTTCTTGGCAAGGAAAACCAGTTTGTGATTGGTTCTGGTTATGACTATAGCTTGGTGCGCTTCAAGCAGAACGAACAAGTTAATCTTTCAGCACTGAGTGAGTCCATTGATAATGGTGACATTAACGGGACTATCGGAAGTGGTACTGTATTTGATATCACTCGCGCACCAGTGTTGGAAGGTGATGGTGCACTAGGACAACGTCAAACGGTAGGCTTAACAGGCAAGCAATACACTGCGCGCCTGTTTGCTAACGACACCTTGTCTTTGAGCGAGTTCTGGCATTTGAATGCCGGAGCCAGTTGGAATTTTACCCGGGTTGATAACACGGATACCTTACGTGGACCGGCTTCTGCGGCAAACAATTTTAATAGTCTGACGGCAAGAGATAGCTACACACGTTTGAACCCTACTGTAGGCGTGACATTTACGCCTGATAAGTCGTTAACTGTGTACACCTCTTACAGTGAGTCAAGTCGCGCCCCAACAGCCATTGAATTGGGTTGCTCCAATCCTGCCTCGCCCTGTCTGTTGCCAGCTGCATTGGCTGACGATCCACCTCTGAATCAGGTGGTAGCAAAAACCTACGAATTTGGTGGTCGTGGTCAGGTCGCTGATGGTGTGTTTTGGAACGCGGGTATTTATCATGCAACAAATCATGATGATATTCAGTTTACAGCCGCTAACTCACAAACTGGGGCCGGCTACTTTAAGAATGTTGGCAGAACAAAGCGTCAAGGCGTAGACATGGGCTTGAACGGCGTTCTGGATAACTTTAAATGGAGTGCCTCCTACAGCTATGTGCATGCTACATATGACACGGATGTTGAGTTTGCTAATGCATCTAACTCCTCTGGTGTGTTGAATAATGGTATTTACACCGCTCGTGCTGGGGATCGTATACCTGCGATTCCGCAGCACCAGTTGAAGTTGCGCGGACAATTGTCAGTGACCCCAAGCTGGAAT
>CAYTIV010000243.1:0-2847 GCA_964437895.1 uncultured Methylotenera sp. | reverse complement strand
TGAGTGGCGAACTTTAAACGAAGCCAAACTCAGCTTGCGAGCGCATTATAAATACTGCTAAAGCGAGAGCCCCAAAGACCCGTTTTAGCGCAATGCTGAAACGGGTTTTTTATTGCCGTCCGACTATGGACAGAAGTTTGAGGAAACATGAACGATCAATACCATTTGGAAACGCTGGCCGTGCGTGCTGGCACCTTAACGACCGAGTTTGGCGAGAACTCAGAAGCCCTGTTTCTGAATTCTAGCTTCCGCTTCAAGAGCGCCGCGCAGGCCGCCGCTAGATTTGGTGGCACTGAGCCGGGCAACATCTACTCACGTTTTACCAATCCAACGGTGACAATGTTTCAGGACAAGTTGGCCGCGCTTGAAGGCGCAGAGCAATGTGTGGCCACTGCCAGTGGCATGTCTGCTATTTTGGCTTGCATCATGGGCTTGTGCAGTGCCGGCGACCATGTGGTGGCGTCGCGCAGTATTTTTGGTACCACGGTGCAACTCTTCACCAACATTCTCAAGCGCTGGGGCCTAGAGGTCACGCTGGTTTCATTGACGGATACAAACGCATGGCAAGCCGCAATCAAGCCGAATACCAAGTTGTTTTTTGCTGAAACACCTTCAAACCCTCTGACCGAGATTGGCGATATTCGAAAACTGGCTGAGATTGCACATGCCGCAGGGGCCTATCTGGCGATTGATAACTGCTTTTGTACACCTGCTTTGCAGCAACCGCTCAAGCTCGGTGCTGACATCGTGATTCACTCGGCAACCAAATATATCGACGGCCAAGGCAGGGTGCTGGGCGGGGCTGTGCTGGGGAATAAAACACTGATAGAGCCCGTATATGGCTTTTTACGTACAGCAGGCGTCACCATGAGTGCGTTTAACGCCTGGGTGTTTGTCAAAGGGCTGGAGACTCTGCAGGTGCGCATGGAAGCGCATGCAGCCCGCGCACTCGCGCTGGCGCAATGGTTGGAGCAGCAGCCGCGTGTAGCACGTGTCTATTATCCTGGCTTGGCTTCGCATCCGCAGTATGACCTGGCGCAGCAACAACAACGCTTGGGTGGCGGCATTGTGACGTTCGAAGTGCAGCCGCGTGCCGGTCAAACTGGGCAGGAGGCCGCCTGGGAGTTGATTGATGCCACGCGTTTGATCTCAATCACCGCCAATTTGGGTGATGCCAAGTCCACCATCACGCACCCAGCCACCACGACGCATAGCCGGGTGACGCCTGAGGCGCGTGCCGAGGCAGGCATCAAAGACAATCTGGTGCGTATTGCCGTGGGTCTGGAGTATGTGGAAGACTTGAAGGCTGACCTGACCTTGTTGTCACACGCTTAAAATTACAATAGCCTGCATCGCAGGCGATAGAGTAAGACATGCCGGGAGGGCGGTGATGATGGAAAGCGCATACTTGGGATTAGCACCCACGCTGTTTGTTTTGTTACTGCTCAGTATCGAGCTGGGGCGCCGACTTGGTCGTGCCGTGAATCGCCGTTCTGGCTCAGCCATACAAGTCCATGGTGCGGTGGAATCGGCCGTATTTGCGCTATTTGGTTTATTGCTGGCGTTTACCTTTTCGGGCGCTGCAGACAGGTTTGATGCGCGTAAGGGGCTCGTCGTAGAGGAAGCGAATGCTATCGGCACCGCCTACCTGCGCCTGGATCTGCTCGATGCCGAGGCACAAAGCCAGTTGCGGCCACTGTTCAAAGCCTATGTGCACTCCAGAATCGCTGCCTATCAGGCCTTAAATCAAGGTGAGGCGGCGTTTCTAGCCGCTATAGCAGCCTCAAGTGCCTTGCAGTCCCAGATCTGGCAAGCTGCTGTGGCCGGTAGTGGGCGCGCCACTGCACCGGGCACGCCAGGTTTGGTATTGCCGCCGATGAATGACATGATTGATTTGACCTCTACGCGTTTGGCAGCCATGCAGATGCATCCTCCACTGGTGATTTATGGCTTGCTGTTTGGATTCGCTTTGGCCAGCGCGCTGATTGTGGGCTATGGGATGGCCGCGAGCAAAGGGCGTAGCTGGCTACACCTGTTACTGTTCAGCCTGTGTATCGCAAGCACCCTGGCTGTGATTGTCGATCTCGAACATCCGCGACATGGATTCATTCGTGTCGATGCTGTGGATGTGACGTTGCAGACCTTACTTAAAAGTATGCCCTGACGTCCTTTTTCCGGCGGCCAACCATCTAACTTCTAGCATTCTTTCCAGCCTGATCTGTGCAGATTTTGTCTGTGCCTGACCATTGTCTTCCAGACGCGATTATGCAAGCGGGATTGCGCCAAACATGTTAAAATCGCGTGATAACTTTTAACTATAATTTGGGTCAAGAATGAGTCAGTCTCCAGATCAATTTGCTAAAGAAACCCTACCTATCAGTTTAGAAGACGAGATGCGCCGCAGCTATCTCGATTACGCCATGAGCGTGATTGTGGGCCGTGCGCTTCCGGATGTCCGCGATGGCCTCAAGCCTGTGCACAGACGCGTACTGTACGCCATGCACGAGCTGTCTAATGACTACAATAAACCGTACAAAAAATCTGCCCGTATCGTCGGTGACGTCATCGGTAAGTATCACCCGCACGGGGATACTGCTGTGTATGACACCATCGTTCGTATGGCGCAGGACTTCTCTCTGCGTTACATGCTGGTTGATGGTCAGGGTAACTTTGGTTCTGTGGATGGTGATAACGCGGCGGCGATGCGTTATACCGAAATCCGTATGTCCAAGATTGCACACGAACTGCTGGCAGACATCGAAAAAGAAACCGTAGACTTTGGCCCCAACTATGACGGCAGCGAGCAAGAGCCGCTGATCATGCCAACGCGTATTCCTAACCTGCTGA
>CAYTIV010000242.1:0-2868 GCA_964437895.1 uncultured Methylotenera sp. | reverse complement strand
TCGGAAGAGCACACGTCTGACTGGAGTTCAGACGTGTGCTCTTCCGATCTAGATTCTGGAGTGTGTCTCTGCGCGCAATATCGATAAAGCCAAATTCTTGTTAGGTGGCGACTTCGCGGGTAAATCCAAAGAGACGCATGCGGCGATTGATAGCCTGTCGCGCGTGATCGGCTCGGGCAGTGCACCACCGCAGTTCAGGCCGAATTCGGGCAGGGTCAGTCAAAAGACCGGCACCGATGATGGCGATTGGGAAGAGTTTTAGACCCCATGGCTAGTGACAGGGCACCTTTAACAGGTGCCCTGTTTTTTTATTAAATACCCTATAAAGCCTGTGCTGTTCAGTGATTCAAAATCATGAGTACAGGACTAAGATTGAGAAACCATCTGCAAAGTATGGTCATTGCAACGGTGCGTGACCATTGAGAAACGGTATGTAGCGGTCTAAACCCATGACCCATATGCCCTTGCCCAAAAGGTAAGAAGAATACACGCTCGCAACAGATTGAGGTATATGCAACGGCGCATATACGCCGGACGCCCTTATCATCGTCCCTTGGTTTGTTGTGTGGTGTATTGATTGTTCGCTCTGCACTTGATCGAACGATGGATATTCGATTAAAAGACATTGAATGAGGTTGTCAGACATGCTCAATAAACTCTCTATTACAAAAAAACTGGTCTTGATGGCGTGTGTTGCATTGGTGCCACTCGCCTATTTATCTACGGTGAATGTCCTGAAAACGCAGGCAGACATTAAAACCACACGCGCCGAGCAAGAAGGCTTGACCTTAATCTCGCCGCTGATCGTGATGATGGATGACATGCAGAAGCACCGTGGACTAATGAACGGCTATTTGTCCGGCAAAACCGACCAAAGTAGCAAGATTAGAGAGATTGAGTCCAAGCTGGCGACTGATATTCAGAAAATTCAGGATGCGCATACGACCACTACACTAGTCAGTCACACAGATCCCGCTTGGGAGAGCTTTTCTGAAAAGTGGAAAGCTGTGATTAAGCAGTATGATAGTTTGAAGTTGAACGCCATTATGGTAGGGAAAGAAGAGAGCTTTGCTGCCCATACCGATATTATTAACTTTCTGATCGAGTCCGCCGTCGTGAAGGCTGATGTGAGTGGGTTAACGCTGGATCCAGTGGCCGAGACTTACTATCTGATGGATACCTCTGTGCTTAAAACGCCGGTGCTGATTGAAACCATTGCCGAGATTCGCGGCATGGGTGTGGGTGTGTTAGCTAAGGGCAGTATGTCTGACACAGAACGCGCCAGACTGGAAGGCCTGCTGGCCACAGTGACACAGACCCGTGACCGTATTCAGCACAATGTGACTGTGCTGTCTCGGATGAAAAATCCTAATATTGATAAAAATATCAATACATTGTCAGAGTCCGCCACGGCCATCAAACATTTGCTTAACTCAGCTATTTTGAAACGTCCGGCATTGGATTACGACGCGCAACGTTATTTTGAAGAAAGTAGCAAGCTGGTTGCACAGTCATATCAGAACTACGAGGGCCTGGTGACTGAACTGCATGCTGCGTTTGAGCAAAGAGCGTTTGAACAGAATGCGCAGCTGTATACCGCGCTGGCCATTACAGTGCTTGGCTTAGGTATCGTGTTGCTGATTGTTTATCTGGTCTCCCGCGACATCATTGGCAAGTCCAATCAGGCCAGCCAGATGATGAACGATCTGGTGGAAGGCAAAATTCAATTATCTGAACTGCAAATTGAAGCGCATGATGAGTTGGATCAGGTGATTATTTCAGCCTCTAAACTCAATAAGACCATTACAACGCTGGTATATGAAACCAAGGCACTGGCCTCAGAAACCGATAAGGGCAATCTGTCCGCACGTGGCAACAGCAATAAATTTGAAGGTGAATACAAAGTATTGGTCGACAGTATCAACAATACCTTGGACGGTGTCGTGTTGCCGCTGAATACGGCCGCCAAGTATGTGGAAGATATTTCTCAAGGCAAAATTCCAGCCAAGATTACGCAAGAGTACAAAGGCGATTTCAACAAAATTAAAAACAACCTGAACCAATGTATCGATGCGATACAAGCGTTGGTGGCCGATGCAAACTTGTTATCTGGCGCTGCGGTTGAAGGGCGTTTATCTACCCGTGCAGATGCGAGCCGTCATAACGGTGACTTCCGCAAAATCGTACAAGGCGTGAACGACACGCTGGATGCGGTGATTATTCCACTCAACGTGGCGGCACAATATGTGTCTGATATCTCTAAAGGTCAGATCCCTGCCAAAATTACTGATCGCTACAACGGTGACTTCAATACCATTAAAGATAACCTGAACCAGTGTATAGACGCCGTCAATGCACTGGTGGCAGATGCAGACATGCTGGCGCATGCTGCAGTAGAGGGACGCTTGTCTAGTCGTGCCGATACGCATCAGCACAATGGTGATTTCCGCAAAGTCATCGAAGGCTTGAATGGCACATTGGATGCCGTGGTCAAACCATTGACGGTGACTTCCGAGTACCTGGATGATATTGCGCAAGGCAATATTCCTGCGCCGATTACAGAGCATTATCCAGGCGATTACAGCCAGATTATCAACAACCTCAACACCAGCATCGAAGCGGTGAATGCCTTGGTGGCTGATACCGATACATTGGCTGAAGCGGCACGTGAAGGCCGCATCACCGTGCGTGCTGATGTGAACAAACACAATGGCGACTTCCGCAAAATTATCGAAGGCGTTAATAACACGCTGGATATGATCGTCGAGCCTATCATTGCTGTGACCGAAGCGGTAGAGACCATCACCACCGCGGCCAACGAAATCTCTAGCGGTAACGCTGACCTGTCAGCGCGTACCGAGCAACAGG
>CAYTIV010000241.1:0-2880 GCA_964437895.1 uncultured Methylotenera sp. | reverse complement strand
CACATACGCCCACTGTGCATGCATCATGACTCCGACAACGATAATCCAGACCAGTGTGATGAGAATTAACATCTTCCAGCCCAGACGCATGATCTGATCATAGCGATAGCGCGGGAAAGTGGCACGGAACCACAAAAACAGGAACAACAGGAAGCCGACTTTGGCCAGCAACCACAAAATACTATCTGGCAGGAAAGGCACGGGAGACAACCAGCCGCCGAGGAACATTAATGCGGCGAGCATGGACACCAGCATCATGTTGGCGTATTCCGCTAGGAAAAACACGGCAAACGCCATCCCGGAATACTCCACATGGAAACCGGCCACAATTTCTGACTCACCTTCGGCCACGTCAAACGGCGCACGATTGGTCTCGGCCACCGCACTGATGAAATACACCACAAACAGCGGGAACAAAGGCAGGAAATACCAGTGCCAGAAACCGCCCTCTTGTCCCATGACGATTTTGCCCAGGTTAAGCGAATTGGCACACATGAGTACGCCAACCAGCGTAAAGCCCATGGCGATTTCGTAGGACACAATCTGTGCCGCTGAACGCAAGGCGCCTAGGAACGCATATTTGGAGTTAGAGGCCCAGCCTGCGATGATCACCCCATACACAGCCACCGAGGTCATGGCCAAAATATAGAGCAAACCGGCATCCACATTCGCCAACACCAGCGTGGCATCAAACGGCACCACTGCCCAAGCGGCAAAAGCGGGGGCAATCGCCAGCACGGGGCCGATAAAGAACAGCGCCTTATTGGAGGCGGTCGGCAGAATGATTTCTTTAAACAGCAGTTTCAGGCCATCTGCCAGCGGTTGCAGCAAGCCAGCGGGACCGACGCGGTTGGGGCCGATACGCACCTGCATATAGCCAATGACTTTACGTTCGGCATAGGTCAGATAAGCGACCGCAATCATCAATGGCAGGACAATGGCCACGATCTTGATCAGTGTCCACACCACCAGTTGCACGTCTGCCCAGTAGGATCCAAATAATTCAGCGAAGAATTGCATGTTATGCCATCTCGGTCAGTTGTTTTTCGTAAATCGCCACTTGCTCTGGCGTGGCTTTCTCAATGCTGATATCACCCATCAGGTCACCCAAGCCCACAGTCAGCGGATGTGCAGCTGCCACGCGAACGCACCCTTTAGCCACGTGATTATCCAGGCTGGCCTTGAGGATGGCCATACCTTTATCTTGGCGGGCAACCACAATGTCACCATCCTGCAGGCCCAACTCAGCCAACTGTTCGGCACGCATACGCGCCATTGGGCGGACGTTGTACTTGGTTTTCTGCAAAGGCGCTGAACGACGCACGACAGGATCAAACTCGTACTGCGGAACTTCACCAATCCGCTGCAGACCTTCTTTTTTGATGTTCACCTGAATCTCAACCAGCTCTTTCAGGTTGTTGTTGAGGCTACGCCATACCACCGCAGAAGGTTTTTCGCCATTGAATACGGCATTTTTGACCTCTTCGGAGCTGTTGTAGTCAAACCCTGACAAGCCGAGAGTGTTGGCCAGTACGCGCAACACCTTCCAGCCTGGGCGGCATTCGCCAAGTGGACGTGTCACTGCCTTGAAGCTTTGCACGCGGCCTTCCATACTCATGAACGTGCCAGATGTTTCTGTAAACGGTGCGATCGGCAACAAGATATCGGCATTTTCCAATGCGGCTGACTTGTACGCCGTCAACGCAATCACGCATTCAGCCTTGGCCATGGCTTCACTTGCCAATGCAGCATGCTGACAATCCAGCTCAGGCTCAATATTAAGCAGCAAATAAGCTTTGCGTGGCACCTCTACCATGGCACGTGCATGCATGCCGGTGGCAGATGGCATCACGCCCATCAAATGCATGCCGGTGCTATTGGCTGCCGGTGGCAGAATGCCGCCCTTGGCGCCTGTAATACCGCCAATCGCCTCTGCCATACTGTACATTTCCGTAAAGCGCGGATCACTCAGCGCCATATTGCCCAAGAAAATACCCACTTTAGGCGCAATCAGAATCAGGTCTTCGCTGATCCCTGCCAAGCATTCGGCAATTTTTTGCGTGTTAGGACGCACCTGGATTTCTTCCAGCAGCGTGCTCAATGTCGGTGGCAGACACAGAGAAAGTTTCTGTAAGCCAGACATGGCTTTCAGAATCTGACCCAACACGTTAACCATGTCGTTTGGACGCACAATGACCTTGTGGGCGATATCCATCAAGGGGTCATTATCCAACGGACTGACGATACACAGCTCAGCACCATTGGCGACGGCCTTACGAATGCGTTGGGCCAGCAAGGGGTGTTCGTTACGGATATTCGAACCAATCAGCAGAATACGGTCCAGCTCTTCGATTTCCTGAATGTTACATCCCATCCAAGGCGTACCTGTACGCTTACCATCGAGGCGGAAGTCGGTCTGACGCAGACGGTAATCGACGTTGCCACATCCCAAGCCATCGGCTAACTGTTTGATCAGATAGCCCTCTTCCATGGTACTGTTGGGTGACACTAGCACGCCCAGCGCATCGCTACCGTACTGTTTAGTAATATCCTTAAGCTGACCGGCTGCAAACTCAATCGCGGTTTTCCAGTCGGTTTCCTGCCACTGACCATTGTGCTTGATCATAGGCACTTTCAGGCGGTCAGGACTATTGAGGCCTTCATAAGAGAAGCGGTCACGGTCAGACAACCAGCACTCGTTGATGGATTCTTTTTCACGTGGCAAGACGCGCATGACTTTATTGTCTTTGACATGCACCTCAATGTGCGAACCCAGGCCATCATGCGGCGCGATAGAGGGTCTACGCACCAGCTCCCAGCTACGTGCAGAATAACGGAACGGCTTGCTGGTCAATGCACCCACGGGGCACAAATCAATAA
>CAYTIV010000240.1:0-2886 GCA_964437895.1 uncultured Methylotenera sp. | reverse complement strand
GTTGGCAAGGTGATCTGGATCACGCCGCAGGCCATCAATAACAAGCCGCAAGGCGTGGGTATCCAGTTCATGGATAAAGATGGTGGGGCCGAAGCCAAGAAGCGCATAGAGACGATACTGGGGGCTGCCTTAAAGTCCAGCCGTCCTTCCAATACCATTTAAACCTTTTTAGTTAACCTGCGTTTGCCCTGAGAGTTGCATGCTAGTCGATTCACATTGTCACCTTAATTTTCCTGAGCTGGTTCAAAACATGGACGAGGTCCAGGAGAGCATGCGCAGCCATCAGGTGGGGCATGCCTTGTGTGTCTCCGTAACGCTAGACAAGTTTCCTGAAGTCTTGGCCATTGCCGAGCAGTACCCCAATATCTACGCTTCAGTGGGTGTGCACCCCGATTACGAAGATATTACCGAGCCGACCGTGGATGGCTTGATCGCGCTGGCAGATCATCCGCGTGTCGTGGCCATTGGCGAGACGGGGCTGGATTATTTTCGGTTAACCGGCGATCTGGAATGGCAACGCGAGCGCTTCCGTGTCCATATCCGTGCGGCCAAAGCCACGGGCAAGCCGCTGATTATTCATACGCGTAATGCGCCTGAGGATACCCTGCGTATCATGCAGGAGGAGGGCGCCGATACGGTTGGTGGCGTCATGCACTGTTTTACCGAAAGCTGGGAGGTCGCGCAGGCAGCGATGGAGATGGGGTTCTATATCTCGTTTTCCGGCATTGTCACCTTTAAAAATGCGCAAGCACTGAAACAAGTGGCACAACAAGTGCCTTTAGACAAAATGCTGGTCGAAACTGACTCCCCCTATTTGGCGCCTATCCCGTTCCGTGGTAAAACCAATCAGCCTGCCTATGTCAGACATGTGGCCGAAGAGATTGCGCGCTTGCGCGATATTCCGCTGCAACAGGTGGTTGATGCCACCACCGTCAACTTCTTCAACTTGTTCAAGCACGCGCAGCCATGCAGTTAACCATCCTCGGCGCAGGCTCTAGTGCAGGCACTCCTGCCGTCGGTTGCGGTTGCGCCACTTGTACCTCTACGGAAAGCAAAAACAAACGTTCACGCTGTTCCAGCATGATCACGCTGGACGATGGCCGCGTACTGCTGATAGATACCTCGCCTGACTTGCGACTGCAAGCACTGCGCGAGCGGCTGAACCGGGTAGATGCCGTACTTTACACACACACCCATGCCGACCATCTGCATGGTATCGACGACTTACGCGCCTTTTGTCAGCTTAATCGCTGTCAGATTCCTGTGTATTCCTATCCCGAAGCGATCACCCATATTCAGGATAAATTTGGCTACACGCTGCGCGAGCCCGTGCAGCATTACTGGGATTTGCCGGTTCTAGCCGCGCATGTGGTGGAGGGGCCATTTGAGGCCGCCGGGCAAACCGTCATTCCCATCCCCATCATGCATGGCAAGATCCGTATTTATGCCTACCGTATCGGCAACCTGGTGTATATGACAGATGTTTCTGAGATACCAGAATCCTCATACGCCTTGCTACAGGGGGTAGATGTCTTGCTGATTGATTGCCTGCGCAACAGTCCGCATCCAACCCACGTCAGCGTAGATCAGTCACTGGCACTGGTGGCGCGTATCGGTGCCAAGCGCAATGTGTTGATCCACATGACGCATGAGTTGGAATATCACGCCTTGCAATCCCGTCTGCCAGCCAACGTGACGGTGGGTTACGATGGAATGAAACTTGTGTTTTAAACAAGCCTCCAAGCAATGAGACAACTGAATCTTGGCTGGGTCAACCGTGAGCCAGTATTAAGAGTTATACTTCAACAAAAATAATTTGTACCCTTGATTTTGGATAACAGGAACTTAACATGAAGTTTTACGCAAAAATCTCCGCAGCCCTTCTCGCATCAGCTGTCCTGTTTGCGGCCAACAGTGCCGTAGCAGGTAAAACCTATACTGAAGATGAATTTATTAATAACTTTAGTGGCAAACCCAAAAAGTTGGTTGTCGAGCACCTGGGGCAACCATTCAAAAAACAGCAGTCAGTCAAACCGTCCAACGCGAATAATATGATAGGTAGCATGGGCAAGCAGCAAGACAACTCCAAACCAGTACAGGTTGAAATGTGGTACTACAAAAACGTCGTGCGTTATGATGACAAGCGCACTTATAAAGAAACCGAAGTGACCTTTGTTAATGACAGAGTCATGAATATCGGCTTCTTTAATAATCGATAGAAAAATTAGATTTGATGCTGTTTTTTTTGATTATAAATTGACAAGTCAAGTAGCAATTTTGGCGATGCCAAAGTGGCATCTCTTTTGGCATCGCGGCGATGCCACTTTTTTGTCTCCAGTAAAGCAAAGTTCTTACAAACACAACGAAATTTGAACTAGATTTTTTCATTTTAAAACATTGGGTTAAATAAAGTTCTAATTCCAAATTTCTTAATTGAATGATTTTTTTGAGGTGTTTGTTTTTTGGCATCATTTCATAGGATAGGCGATGCCATTTTTTCTGTGGATAACTCTGTATATTTTTTGTGCAAATGACAAAAAAATATTAAATTACTATTGGTTTTTGATATAACAGCAGTCGAAATTCAAAAAATTTCAACTAAAAGCGTTTGCGCTTTATTTCCTGTAGCGTTTGTTCTTAATTTTAAAAGGCGTTTGTGCTTGAGAAATTTTTAAGAACAAACGTACATAGAGGTCGACTTTGCAAAATCAGACCAAAATTTGATAAAAGATTCAAAGAAATATAAATTGATTAAGAAAATAATTTTTTTGTAAATTGATTGCATGAGTTTGTAATGCGATTTACTTATCATCAAGTAATTTAAACTTGTAGTTTAATAAAAAAGCCACGCTGATTTAATCAGCGTGGCTTTTGTTTTAAGCTAGA
>CAYTIV010000239.1:0-2890 GCA_964437895.1 uncultured Methylotenera sp. | reverse complement strand
ATTTACGGCTAACGGCTTGGCTGCTGGGAATTACACCTTGAAATTCAACTTGCTGGGCGGCGGTTTCTATACCGGTAGCTACACAATCACTCCAGTACCAGAGCCAGAGTCCGGCGCTATGATGCTGGCTGGCTTGGTTCTGACAGGTTTAATTTCTCGCAGAAAATTCTCTGCTTAATATTTAAACTGTCACAAGAAAGCCGGATGAAAATCATCCGGCTTTTTTATAGCAATTTGATCGCTATTTAAAGTGCGTCAAGATTCTGTGCGCTGCAGCAATCGTCTCTTCTGAGGAAGCGACCAACGCCATACGGATAAAGCCTTTACCTGGATTGATGCCATGTGCCTCGCGTGCCAAGAATGAACCCGGCAACACGGTGATATTCAAGTCTGCATATAAGCGCTTAGCAACCTCGGTATCATCCTGTTGCGTGTCTATCCATAAGTAAAACGCAGCATCAGGCATCTGCGTGCGTGACCATACTTGTTTTAGCACTGGTGTGACGGCGTTAAACTTTTCGTTATACAGCACGCGGTTCTCAATCACATGCGCTTCATCGTTCCACGCCACTGTGCTGGCGGCTTGTACCGCGGGGTTCATGGCGCAGCCGTGATAGGTGCGGTAAAGGGCGAATTTTTCAATAATAGATTCGTCACCTGCCACAAAGCCGGAACGCATGCCAGGCACGTTGGAGCGCTTGGACAATGAGCTAAACATCACGATGCGTTTGAAATCGCGCCCCAGTGTATGGGCAGCCTGCAAAGCACCGACAGGCGTCTGGCCTTCATCAAAGTAGATTTCTGAGTAGCACTCATCAGAAGCAATCACAAAGCCGTATTGATCAGACAGTTCAAACAGGGTTTTCCACGCTGCGACATCCATGACCTTGCCGGAAGGGTTGCCTGGGCTGCACACAAAGACCAGTTGTGTACGCTTGAGGATTTCAGCAGGCACTTGGGTCAAGTCCATGACAAAGTCATTGTCTGCAGTGGTGTTGATAAAGTAGGGTTGGGCGCCCGCCAGAAACGCAGCCCCTTCATAAATCTGGTAGAAGGGGTTAGGCGAGATCACCACCGGTTGCTCTGAAACGGTTGTATTGATGACTGCTTGCGCAAAGGCAAACAACGCCTCACGGCTACCGTTAACAGGCAAAATGGCTTTATCAATATTGAGTGCCGGAATGCCATAACGGCGTTGCAACCATTGATTGATGGCTTCGCGCAGGGCAGGGACACCGATTGTGGTAGGATAGCTGGCCAGCCCGCTCAGGTTCTTGACCAAGGCATCACTGATGATGTGCGGTGTCGCGTGTTTGGGCTCACCTATGGACAGATTCACCGGGCTAAAAGCTGGGTTAGGTGTCAGGCCGGAAAACAAGTCACGCAAACGTTGAAACGGATAGGGCTGGAGTAGATTTAAATGTGGATTCATAGGTGTGTATTATAAGTGAGCCAGCCAATTAAACAAAAAGCCCAAGCGCAAAAAATGTTTGCCTCACTGGCCCTGATTTATGGGGCGTTATGCTGGGGCGTGATGTGGTACCCCTATCGTTTATTAAGTGATGCTGGCATCAGTGGGGTGCAATCCAGTGCACTGACTGAGTGTTTGGCCTTGCTGATAGGCGCGGTGCTATTCAGGCATCGCTTTCACGCGATTCGAGCGATCCCGGCTTCTGCCTACTGGTTGAGCCTGGTGGCAGGCTGGACCAACCTAGCCTATGTACTGGCCGTGATTGATGGTGAGGTCATGCGCGTGATGCTGCTATTTTATCTGTCACCCTTGTGGACGTTGTTGCTGGCTAGAATCTGGTTGCGTGAAACCTGGCACAAACCACAATTAATCGCCATTTCCTTATCTCTGCTCGGGGCCGTACTCATGCTGACCGATGGTCACTGGATTTGGCCGTGGCCGCAGTCAAGTGCTGACTGGCTGGCGTTGTCAGCGGGTATCGGCTTTTCGGTGACCAATGTCATGACCCGGTTTTCAACGCATTTAACGGTGGCGGCCAAGGGTATGCTGGTATGGCTAGGCGTGTTTGTGTTGTCGTTGCTGGTGATGCTGTGGCAGTCTGGTCCGGACGCGCTGAGGGTGATCAACCATATTTCTGATCAGAGTGCCGTGTGGATGTGCCTGATAGCCGTGTTACTGGTGTCGGCGACGCTGTTGGTACAGTATGGCGTGACCAAGATTCCTGCCATTCAGGCCTCGGTGTTGTTTATGACAGAGTTGATCGTAGCCGCTGTGGCGGCTTACTTTCTGGCCAACGAGACCATGTCCAGCATGGAGATGCTAGGTGGGTTGTGTATTATTGCGGCAGGGGTGCTCTCCGTCACGGCGGAGTCACAGACCTAACTGTTGGCGATAGGCCGCTTCGAGTGCTTGGCAAAACGCCGCTGGGGAAAATAGCGGGCTGACTTGTGTTTTTAAACGCTGTTTTAAACCCTGAAATTTTTCCTGATCGTTGGCCAGCGTCACAGCCAAGGTTTGCAGCACAGCTAAATCTGCACACACGCACTCTGGCATGCCTATCCGTTTAAGTAGACTAGCACTGACTCGCGAGGGAAAGGTCTGACCTTCGACGGTGAGCAGTGGAATGCCTTGCCACAATGCATCGCTGGCAGTGGTGTGGGCGTTATACGGGGCGGTATCCAGCATCAGGTCCACATGCTGCTGCCTAGCAATATGATTTGCGATGCCCGTGCGCGGTGCAAAAATTAGGCGGTCAGCCCCTATGCCAGCACCCCGTGCATGGGCCAATAGGTTGCGCGTCGCCCATGGATTGCAATCGAGTAACCACAACACACTATGCGGCACCTGCTGCAAAATGCGCATCCACACGGCGAACACCTCTGGAGTAAGCTTGAAACTCTGATTCAGGCAGCTAAAAAC
>CAYTIV010000238.1:0-2899 GCA_964437895.1 uncultured Methylotenera sp. | reverse complement strand
CTCGCCTGAGCTCCGCCCTAGAGTTTTCAGGTGCGCGCGTGGCTACCGTGGAGCACTTGATGTCTGCCCTCGCCGGACTGGGGGTAGACAACGTGCTGATAGAGCTGACGGCTGCAGAAGTGCCCATCATGGATGGCAGTTCTGGGCCGTTTATCTATTTGCTGCAAACAGCCGGACTGGCTGAGCTGGAAGCGCCCAAAAAGTTTGTGCGTATTCTCAAGCCGGTAGAAGTACAGGAGGGCGATAAATGGGCAAAGTTTACGCCGCACCATGGCTTTAAAGCCGAATTTACCATTGACTTTGCACACCCGGTGTTTGAGTTCTCTGGCAAAACCGTCACCATAGATTACGACAGTCAAAGCTATGTAGACGAAATCAGTCGTGCACGCACGTTTGGCTTCATGCATGAGGTCGAGTATCTGCGTGCCAATGGCCTGGCCAAAGGCGGCAGTCTAGATAACGCCATCGTGCTGGATGAGTACAAGGTGTTGAATGGCGGTGGCTTGCGTTATGACGATGAGTTTGCCAAACACAAGGTGCTCGATGCGATTGGTGATCTGTATATTTTGGGCTATCCCATTATCGGACAATTTACCGCGTTTAAGTCTGGCCATGCCCTGAACAATCAGTTGCTGCGCGCTTTGCTGGCAGACACTGCCGCTTGGGAGTATTGCACGTTTGACGACGATGCACAGGCACCTGTGGGTTTCCTGAAGCAGCGTGAATATTTCACGCCTGCACCGTTATTGCCGGCGTAAGCCTGAGGGGCGGCTATGTGGTGGATACGTATTCTATTTACAGTGCTGGTCGTCAGTACCGTTGTGCTGGCCCTGCTGGGCTGGCAAAGTGGTCAGTCACGCTACTGGCGCTGGTTAAAGGCAGTGTGGCGAGGTGGCTTTGCTGTCATTTTGCTCCTGTTGTTGTTTTTCTTTCTGAGTCGCTTGGCCAGAATTTGAGATGTCATCACGTGAGACACGTGACGCTTGACGCATGAAAATCCGAATTATTTCCCTTTTGTTATGGTGTGCCTGCTTGTTCGCGCTGGCCATCCCGGCCGTCGCTGCCGATGGTGATGTGTATTTGCAGGCCAAACAGGCGTATCAGACGCGCAATCTGGCCCAGTTGGCCGAGGCCACTGAAACCCTAAAGCAGCGCCGCTCACCTTTACTGCCCTATCTGCAATACTGGCAAATGATCCTCACCCTCGATCAGCTGTCGTATGGGCAGGTGCAGGCCTTTTTGCAGGAAAACAACGAGTCCTTGTTGTCGCAACGTGTGCGCGAGCTGTGGCTCAAGCGCTTAGGGCGGGTACAGTTCTGGGATCAGTTTGCCGAGATGCGGGCACAGATGCCGATGTACTACAGCATGAACGATGTGGGTAATCAGTGTTTTCAGGTGCAGGCCGGCATTGCGCTCGATGACCCCAATGCCTACGAAGATGGCAAGAAGCTGTTGCTGAGTGGCCGGGAGCTCTCCGCAGACTGTCAGGGCATGCTGGAGGCCATGCAGCAAGTAGGAGTGCTGGATGAGAAGTTCTTGCTGACCCTGTATCGCGATGCGCTGTTTAGCAACAAACCCGGTCTGGCCAAGGTGATTGCCAAACGTAGCAACAAAACGGATGCCAGTCTGTACAAGTTGATTGATGAGATGGCGCAAAACCCAACGCTGGCCTTGAAAAAAGGCGGCATCCAAGAGCGCTCTGCCTATGCGCGCGCCTTGTATCTGTATGCCATTCACCGTCAATCCAAAGCGGATGCGAGCTTGGCACGCACCACCTATCAAAAGTATAGCGGCCTGCTGGATAACGATGAGAAGCAGCTGGCACAAGCGTATATGGCGCTGGAGTCTGCGCGCAGGCATGAGCCTGAGGCCTTGCAGGGTTTTGCGCGCGTGAATGCTGGCTTGCTCAGCAATGAGCAGTGGGAGTGGTATGCACGTAGTGCATTGCGTCAGCAAGATTGGCCACTGTTACTCAAGGTAATTAATGAGATGCCAGCGGTGCTGGCGGAAGACTCCACCTGGCGCTACTGGAAAGCGCGCGCCTTGCTGGCCAAGGGGCCGTCGCCAGAAGCCAACCAGATGTTGGCCAAACTGTCGCAGGAACGCCATTTTTATGGCTGGCTGGCCGCCGAAGAGCTAGGCCCTGTCCTCAGCGAGCCGATGGCAACCTATCAGCCGTCTGATGATGAAGTCAGGCAGTTCAGTCGTCAGCCTGCGGTCAAGCGCATGGAGCTCCTGTTTGATGTAGAGGCGCGCTATGAGGCGAGGCTGGAGTGGATGTACTTGCTCGAAGGGCTGGATGATGGGTCACGTCTGGTGGCTGCACAGTATGCTTTACTCAAAGGCTGGTTCGATCTGGCGGTGCTGGCTGCTGACAAGACGTCGCGTACCCATAATTTCGAGTTGCGCTATCCGACGCCTTACCGCGACTATCTGCAAAAAGCCTCCCGTAGCCGTGCCATTGATGAAGCCTGGGTCTATGGCATCATTCGCCAGGAAAGTCGCTTCATGCACTACGCCAAGTCGTCAGTAGGGGCAGGCGGGCTGATGCAAGTGATGCCTGCCACGGCCAAGTGGATCGCCAAAAAGTTAGGATTGAGCAGCTATCATGATGGCATGTTGCACGATATTGATACTAATGTGAATTTAGGCACGTATTACATGCGCTACACTTTGGATACCTTTAATGGCCAAGAGGTGATGGCTACGGCGGCCTACAACGCTGGCCCGAGTCGCGCTAAGCGCTGGGCAGCCAACCAGCCTTTGGAAGGGGCCATTTACGCCGAAACGATCCCCTTTGGCGAGACGCGCAATTACGTGAAAAAAGTGTTGGCTAATGCGCATATGTACGCGCCCAGGCTAGGGCTGCCAGTGCTCACGCTTAAAAAACGTCTGGGCA
>CAYTIV010000237.1:0-2900 GCA_964437895.1 uncultured Methylotenera sp. | reverse complement strand
ATGTCATTGACCCGTTCGGGCTATCAAGAAAAAGTGCATGCTAAAATAACACTATGTCCAGTTATCACGTCCTGATCCCTAGTGCCGGCAATGGTGCCCGCATGCAGTCTGCAACGCCTAAGCAATACTTAGCCTTACAGGGAAAGCCCATCCTTGCGCATGTACTCGCGGTGTTTGAGGCCTGTGATCAGATCAGTACGATAACGGTGGTAATTGCGCCGAATGATGTTGATTGGCAACCATCCTTGTTGCATGGCTGTCGTAAGACACGCGTACTGCCGTGTGGCGGTAGCATCCGGGCGGAAAGTGTGCTTAATGGCCTAAAGGCTTTACAGCCCGAGATGGCCGATGACGACTGGATGTTGGTACATGATGCTGCTCGTCCTGGCCTGGATGCGACCATGCTCAATAGGCTGTTGACGACGGTGACAGGGCATCCCTCTGGCGGACTCCTCGCTATGCCACTGGCCGACACTTTAAAAAAAGCGGATGCTGCGCAGAATATTGATCACACGGTGCCGCGCGAACTGTTATGGCAAGCGCAAACGCCACAGATGTTTAGGCATGCGGCCTTGCTGGATGCTTTAACCACGCATTTGCATCGTCAGCCTACAGACGAGGCACAGGCTATGGAATGGATGGGGCATCATCCGCTCTTGGTCATGGGTGGCCTTAAAAACATGAAGGTGACCTATCCGACAGACTTGGCGGTGGTTGAGGCGCTGATGAATGCAGCAAACACGCAGAAAGACAACGTATGATTCCTTTTCGTATTGGTCATGGGTTTGATGTGCATGCACTGGTGACTGGCCGCGATTGTATTATCGGCGGCGTGAATATTCCGCATAGCCATGGTTTGGATGGACACTCAGATGCTGATGTGCTTTTGCATGCCATTTGTGATGCCTTGCTGGGGGCCGCTGCACTGGGCGATATCGGCAAGCACTTTCCGCCAACGGACATGCGCTACAAAGGGATAGATTCGCGTGCGCTATTGCGCCATGTGGTCGCCTTGCTGACTGAACAACAGTATCGCGTCGGTAATATTGATGCCACCGTGATCTGCGAAGCGCCGCGTCTGGGCAAACACACGCCGCAGATGTGTGCCAATATTGCGGCCGATTGCGGCGTGGCCGTTGATCAGATCAACATCAAAGCTACCACGACTGAAAAACTCGGCTTTACCGGACGCAGTGAAGGCATTGCCGCAGAAGCCGTGTGCATTTTGGTTCGCGCATAACTGGCATGCGTTTGTTCCGTCGTTTTGAGGCGTTAGTTTCGCCGTTTCCTGCTGAGATTGTTCAGCACCTGCCCAAGCGTTTTTGGCCTTTTATGTGGGTCTGTGCCTACGGCATGCGCCGCTATATTCTCGCCATGACACTGCTCACAGCTTGTATTGGCGCCTTTGAGGCCTTGCTGTTTGCGCTGATGGGCAAGGTCGTCGACAAGTTGACTGCGATTGCGCCCGGGCAGTTATGGAGCACGCACCACGATACCTTGCAGTGGGTCGCCGCCATTCTGATAGGGAGTACGCTGGTTATTATCTGCCAAACACTGATTAAGCATCAGACGCTGGCCGGTAACTTTCCCATGCGCTTACGCTGGCAATTTCATCAGCACATGCTCAATCAGAGTATGGGTTTTTATCAGGATGAGTTTGCCGGGCGCGTCTCTGCCAAGGTGATGCAAACCGCGCTCGCCGTGCGTGAAGTCTGGTTTATTTTGGCCGACATCATGGTCTATGTGCTGCTGTATTTCACCACCATCGTCACGGTGGTTGCTAGCTTTCATCCTTGGATGGTGTTCCCTTTTCTGGGCTGGCTCAGCTTATATGGCTGTGCACTGGTCTACTTCATTCCGCGCCTGGCCAAAGTGTCGCAACGTCAGGCGGATGCACGCGCCCTGATGACTGGGCGCATCACCGACGCCTATACCAATATTTCCACGGTGAAGTTGTTCTCGCATGCCGGGCGCGAAGCGGGCTATGCGCAGTCTGCCATGCAAGAGTTTCTAGACACGGTCCACGGTCAGATGCGCATGGTGAGCTGGGTGGAGAGTATCAACCACTTTCTCAACATGTGCCTGATTATTGCCAGCGGCAGCATGGTGCTGTGGTTATGGTCGCAACAACTGGTGGCCGCCGGCGCTGTCGCTGCTGTCATGGCCATGAGTTTGCGCCTCAACGGCATCTCGCACTGGGTGATGTGGGAGCTGACTTCACTCTATGAGCAAATCGGTACCGTGCAAGACGGCATGCGCACCTTGTCGGTCGAAAATCAGGTGGTGGATGTGCCTGATGCCGTCACTCTACAGGTGCCGCATGGTGACGTACACTTTGAGCATGTGGATTTTTCCTATGACCAGCAGGCCCCGTTATTGCAGGACTTTAACCTGCATATTCAGCCGGGTGAGCGCGTTGGACTGGTCGGTCGTTCAGGGGCCGGCAAGTCGTCTCTGGTTAATTTGCTGCTGCGTTTTTACGATATTCAAGGCGGGCATATCCGCATTGACGGCCAGGCGATTGATGCGGTGACACAGGACTCTTTGCGCCAGCAGATTGGCCTAGTGACGCAGGATACGTCGCTCTTACATCGGTCCGTACGCGAGAATATCCTCTATGGTCGGCCGGATGCCACGGATGAGGACATGATCATCGCGGCCAAACGGGCGGAGGCGCATGATTTTATTTTGAGCCTGCGCGATGCCAAGGGACGGACTGGTTACGATGCCCATGTCGGCGAGCGCGGCGTGAAGTTGTCTGGCGGACAGCGGCAGCGGATTGCCATCGCCCGCGTCATGCTTAAAAACGCCCCTATTTTAGTGCTGGATGAAGCGACCAGTGCGCTGGACTCTGAGGTCGAATTGGCGATTCAGCATCATCTGTCACAATTGATGGACGG
>CAYTIV010000236.1:0-2933 GCA_964437895.1 uncultured Methylotenera sp. | reverse complement strand
CATGCTTGCCTTTGAACAAAGGGCCGTCACAGTGCGGGCAATACGCCACGCCCTTATTTTTGTACTCGGCTTCGCCAGGTACGTTCAGATTTCTCCAACGCGCACCGGTGGCCAGAATCACAGACTTGCTACGCAAGGTGGCACCACTCTCCAGCTTGACCTCAATCAGTCCACCATGCTTGTTGTCTTTACCTGGCGCACTCAATGCGGCAGCGCGCTGCAAAGGCATGATGTCGACTTCGTAGGATTTGACGTGCTCTTCCAACGCCGCCACCAGCTTCGGCCCTTCGGTCTCCTTCACGGAAATAAAGTTTTCGATAGCCAGTGTATCGTTGACCTGCCCGCCAAAGCGTTCAGCCACAATACCCGTACGTATGCCCTTGCGCGCAGCATAGATCGCAGCCGAAGCCCCTGCCGGCCCACCACCCACCACCAGCACATCAAAAGCCTCTTTGGCATTGAGTTTTTCAGCCTCTTTGGCAATCGCCCCGGTATCCACCTTGGCCAGAATCTCCTCAACCAACATGCGGCCAGAAGCAAACATCTCGCCATTGAGGAAGGTGGCAGGCACGGCCATGATATTGCGCGCATTCACCTCATCCTGATACAGGGCACCATCAATCACGGTGGTCTGTATGCGTGGATTGAACACGGTCATCAGGGTCGTCGCCTGCACCACGTCCGGGCAGTTATGGCAAGACAGACTCATATAGACCTCAAAATTGAGGTCAGCCTCAAGCGCCTTGATCTGATCCAGGACATCCTGTTCGACTTTAGGCGGGTGACCGCCTGTCCACAACAAGGCCAGCACCAGTGAAGTGAATTCATGACCCAGCGGAATCGCCGCGAAGCGCACGCCACGTGTTTCGCCTTCACGTGCAATCACAAATGAAGGGGTGCGGGCATCTTGACCGCTCTCGTCCAAGCTGACCTTGTCGGACAAGGCTGCAATTTCCACCAGCAGCTCACGCATCTTGGCGGCATTGTCGCTCTGATCCAGGGATGCGATCAGACGGATAGGCTGACGCAGCATGCCCAGATAGGTTTGCAGTTGTGTCTTAAGGGTATCGTCTAACATGCTTACTCTCCAATTTCACGGCTGGCCTGTTTTTTCAGGCAATAATCGTCCGTGGCCATCCATGATGATGGCAATCAACAAAGGGTTGGGGGGGATTGCGCTCAGGTAACACCATGCAACATGCCGTTACCTGAGCGCCCTGCTTGCGCAGGGCCTCGCTCAATAGCGCCGGGGCAGATTAGATCTTGCCAACCAGATCCAGAGATGGTGTCAATGTTGCAGCACCATCATTCCATTTAGCCGGGCAAACCTGACCTGGATGCGCTGCCGTGTATTGTGCAGCTTTCAATTTGCGCAATGTTTCTTTCACGTCACGCGCGATTTCGTTGCTGTGTACTTCAGCCGTTTTGATCACACCGTCTGGGTTGATCACGAACGTGCCGCGCAAAGCCAGACCCTCTTCTTCAATATGCACGTCAAATGCACGTGTCAATTGGTGTGTAGGGTCGCCCACCAGTGGGAATTTAGCCTTGCCTACTGCAGGTGAAGTCTCGTGCCAAACCTTGTGGGAGAAATGCGTATCGGTGGTCACGATGTACACTTCAGCACCAGCCTTCTGGAACTCTGCGTAGTTGTCAGCCGCATCTTCAACTTCTGTTGGGCAGTTGAATGTGAACGCTGCTGGCATGAAAATCAACACAGACCATTTGCCCTTCAAGGACTCGTCGCTCACGTCAATAAACTTGCCGTTATGGAATGCTTGCGCCTTGAATGGTTGTACTTGTGTGTTAATCAATGACATGTAATTCTCCTTTATGATGTGAAACACGGGTTAATTAAAAATGGCTGTCTGTGAACAGCGAATGTGTGCATTGTAGGGGCACGCAATTAATATGTAAAATTGATTATTTTAATTTTATTGATAAATTAAATTTATAAAACAGCTGTGATTACAACCCAACCGTGGTTTGCGCCTGCCCCTCGTAGCCGAGGTTATCTTGCCAATGCACCGAGATGACATCGCCCTCACGCGCACCCTGCAGATAAAAAGTAAAATACGGATTGCGCGCAATCCCGGTACCGGTCTGCGCATCCACCACGACTTTACCCTGCATCACCACCTGCATCAGCTGCATAAAATGTGCAGGCAGCGATTGACCATCCTCGTTCTTGCTACGACCAGTACGCATGGGATGCAAGATGATGATCTTTAGTTCAGTCAGCGATGGTCCAGAGGCGCTGGCCTCCAGTAGGCGGGCACGCATTTTGATACTGCTGGCAAACGGCTCTTCGCGCTCGCTGCCGCCACAACCATCCTCCAGCACAATGACCTGCCGCCGCTGTTGCTGAAACTGGCCATTAGCCTGCTGCGCCAATGCAATCACCTCGCCAGACTGCGCCAGCTTGATGCGCGTCACCACGCGGGGCAACACTTGCGGCCCCAATTCAAAACTGGCAATCAAGGGGGTCGGATTGGCCTCCGCCAGAATACGCAAGGCCTGCAAGGCACCCGCCGCTTGGCCGCTGTGCAATTCAACTTGAACCACGGCGCCATTCTCTGCTTTTTGCGGCGCCTCTATGCGCAAATCAGCCGCCACTGGCACAGCCGTGGCCTTGAACGCGGCCATGACCTCTGCCGTATGCTTGGCTTCAAACGCCTGCACAAACCAGGTCGCCGCCTGTAGTGTGCGGCTGGCAAGCCAGAAAGGCAGAGAAGCCAGCACCAGCCCTGCTTTCAACCATGTGCGTCTGTGCATGTGCGCTCCTTATCCGTTTTTATCATCGCCTTGCTCCAGCTTGAGTTGCTGGCGCAAGATTTTCAACCTAGCCTCGACCCGCGATTGCAGGTAAAAATCGCCATCTTTAGCCTTGCTGGCAATTTCAAACTGGTCGATCGCACGAGGCAAATCATATT
>CAYTIV010000235.1:0-2946 GCA_964437895.1 uncultured Methylotenera sp. | reverse complement strand
GCCTGAAAACGGGTGTTTTGAAACTGATAGCCCACCACCCCATTCAACCCCGCCCATGGTTGATGCGTGGCTTCTAGGCTGCCTTGTGTACCGCGATTTTTAAATGTGGTGCCTACGATGCCATCTTCCAGTTCAACGTGTGCATAATCGGTGTGCGCCATGCGCAACTTGAGTTTTTGTAGCGGTCCCTTGATATCGCGTACCTCACCGGCCATTTCCCAGCGTTGGTTTTGCATATCGATGCGAACATTATCCTCTGCCACTGTCCCATAATGGTTATTTGAGTCCGCATAGGAGACCCCCAGATAGCCTCGGTCAAAAGTCCAAGCAGCCCCCAATGCGCCACCATTGCTCAGTGCATCACTGTTATTAAGTTTGCCGTCCCCCTTGCTATCGCGTGCGATGCCTTCTGCGCGACTTTTTCGTTTAGAGACTGCATAGCCGGGAATGGCAAGGTTGCTGGTCTCACTGCTATAAATATCGGCATGTAGCGCAATCACGCCATTGCCCACATCCATCACGGCGGCGCCGTTACGCGTATTATCCGGCCCACCAAAGCGTGCTTCCGCACGACCGGTATAGCCATCCAGTGACTCTTTGGGAATGCGATGATCAATCGCATTTACGACACCGCCGACGGCGCTGCCACCATAGAGCAAGGCCGCAGGCCCGCGCACGACATCAATCTGCTCAATGATCAGCGGATTAATGCCTACGGCGTGATCAAAACTCAGCGAAGAAGCATCTAGCACACCCACACCATTTTGCATGATGCGCACACGCTCGCCATCCAGACCACGGATTACCGGCCGGGAAGCATTCGGGCCAAACTGGGTGGCGGTCACACCCGGAATGCCATTCAGTGTTTCGCCCAGTGTGCCTTGCCTACGCAGGCTCAATTCACGGCCACCGAGTACAGAAACAGGCACCACCATATCATCGCTGCCCACGCCCAGCGGATTGCCAGTCACTGGCACATGCTCCAGATCTAGAGTGGTCGAGGGATCCGCGGCAAGGCTGATCAAGGGGGAGGTGAGTCCGGCCATCAGGGCCAGCCAAAGTGATTTTTGACGCCCGAATCGGGGCGCCAGTGTATTTGTTTTGTTCATATTCATTCCAGACAAGGCGTGACAGCACATGCGTCATGGCCGACACGCAATACTCAAATTCGGCAAGCATGCGCTGCCGAGCGTATCAATCAAACTGGAAGGGGATAGGGTGGGGCACGCGCACGATAAACGGCGGTGGTTGAGGCAGAACGTGCTAGCAGTGGACTGGCGAATGCGGCTAAGCCTGGCAAAGGTAACAGTTGCCAAGGTGTGACATGCGTAAGCGCGCCGATGGCGTGGGCTAGGCCAATACACAATGTACAGGGCTCACTACCCTGTTTTTTATCCGGTTGTGATGACTGGCTCAGTTCCTGAATATGGCTGATTTCGTGCGTGACGATGCCTGTTTGCGCAATGGCAAACAGTACCGACATCAGAAAATAGACATAAAACCGCTTTAACATAGGCGTGATATTAGCATAAGGAAATGACAGCCGCGTGAAGCTACGTTGCCGCCAACACGGCAAGCCAATTTACGTGGTTATAAATTGACCACACGCTTGGGGGCGATGCGGCCATCACGTTGCTGGAAACCCACCCCAAGAAACACACCAGCCTCACTGTATATACGTAACTCGCCGGGCGGGATGTTCCCGGACAACCATACCGGGTTGCCCTGTTTGAAATAATAGGCCGCATCTGCATGCAAACTCAACTTGGGGAGCGCCGTAATCGCTGTATCCACAGGCAACAACAGCGCATCGCGCTGCTCCATCGTCATCTGCTCCAGCGCATCGATAGTGACGGTGTGCGCAATCTGATAGGTCGCCGTCGCGGTACGGCGCAACGCGGTCAAATGCGCGCCCAGCTGCAGGGCATTGCCAATATCCTCGCCCAACGTGCGAATGTAAGTGCCTTTACTGCAGCAGACTTCAATCTCTGCCGACTGATCGGCACAATGTAATACGCGTAATTGATGAATGGTCACCTGACGTGGCGCTCGCTCTAGCTCAACCCCATCACGCGCATACTCATAAAGGGGTTTGCCATTGACCTTGAGCGCAGAGTACATGGGGGGCACCTGCGTGATTTCCCCCATGAACTGTGGCAACACACGTTCAATATCCTGCAGACTGACCGGCCCCGCAACCTCACGGATCACCTCCCCCTCTTTGTCACCGGTGCTGGTGGTCACGCCGAATTTCACAGTCGCAACATAGGTTTTGTTTTCATCGGTCAGATGCTGTGCAAATTTGGTAGCCTCACCCAGGCAAATCGGTAATACGCCGGTGGCTAGGGGGTCCAGCGTGCCCGTATGGCCTGCCTTTTGCGCTTGGTATAACCACTTCACTTTTTGCAGCGCTTGATTGGATGAAAAGCCGTAAGGCTTATCGAGCAACAACACGCCGTTCACGGCGCGTTTAATGCGTTTGATCTGCATGACTTATTCTTGAGCAGGGGTGTCGGACAGCGCTTCGTTGATGAGCTTGTCCATATGCATGCCACGGTCTATGGATTCGTCATAGACAAAGTGCAATTGTGGCACGGTACGGATCATCATGCGCTTACCTAACTGCGAGCGTAAGAAGCCCGCAGCTTTTTCTAGGCCTGCTTGCAGGCCCTTGCTATTTTTTTGTGCGGTGTAAAACACCTTGGCATGCGCCATGTCTCCCGCCACCTCAACACCGGTCAAGGTCACCATCTGCACCCGAGGATCTTTGACCTCGAACATGAGCAAATCCGCCAGTTCACGGCGCATTTGCTCTGAGACACGGTCGTTTCTTGAAAATGCTTTAGCCATTAGAGTGTACGTGCCACTTCCACGACTTCGTAGACTTCCAGGATATCGCCCACTTCAATCTCATTGTAGTTCTTGAGTGACAGGCCGCATTCGAAG
>CAYTIV010000234.1:0-2968 GCA_964437895.1 uncultured Methylotenera sp. | reverse complement strand
TGCCGTATGCTTCAAATCATCCATCACAGCATCATGCCACAGACAAATCAAAAAAATGTTTTTTTAATGCGGGTCACCGAGGACACTGCGCGAACAAAACTTCACATGCAGCGTGATGGTTTTCGCTGTGAACGCGGTGCCCGCTGTGGCTAAAAACTACACAGACAGATAGCTTTTCACTTTGGCGGCATCGACATTGTCACGCGTATCTTCGTGAATAAAGCGACCTTTGTCGATGACGATGATGCGGTCTGCCACTTCCATGGTAAAACTCAGCACCTGCTCGGAAACGATGATGGTGATTTCACGCATCTTGCGGATCTCGTTGAGCACTTTGGCGATGTCTTTGATGATGGAAGGCTGGATGCCCTCGGTGGGCTCATCTAGTAACAGCACCTTGGGATTGGTCACCAGTGCGCGAGCAATCGCCAATTGTTGTTGCTGACCGCCAGACAGGTTGCCGCCCTTGCGCTTGCGCATATCATGCAAGACCGGGAACAGCGCAAAAATATCGTCTGGGATCTCACCAGAGGAGGATTTCTCCAGGCCGGTTTCGATATTTTCCTGCACAGTCATGTTAGGGAATATCCAGCGGCCTTGTGGCACATACGCCAAGCCCTTCATCACCCGCTCGTGGGTGGCGTCGCCTTGCAGATCCACGCCATCGACAGTCGCTTTGGTGGCTTTGCTCGGCAATATGCCCATCAGGGATTTGAACAAGGTGGTTTTACCCATGCCGTTGCGACCCATGATGGCCAGGGTTTCGTTTTTATTGGCTTTGAAATTCAGGCCATGAATGACCTGACTCTGACCATAACTGACTTGCAAATTCTCTATTTCAAACATTATGTACTCCTCGAGTTCATGCTGCGTTTCAAGTTAATGGCCTAAATAGACTTCAATCACTTTTTCGTCGCTCTGCACTTTTTCCATCGGACCTTCTGCCAGGATTTTGCCCTGATGCAGCACCGTGACTTTATGGGCGATTTTCTTCACGAACTCCATGTCATGCTCGATCACAATCACCGAACGGTTCTGGCAGATCCGGTTGAGCAAATCGGCGGTTTGGTCACGCTCCTTGGCGCTCATGCCGGCAACCGGCTCGTCCAGCATCAGCAGCTCTGGCTCTTGCATCAACAACATGCCGATTTCCAGCCACTGCTTCTGGCCATGGCTAAGCAAGGCTGATTCCATGTCCAGAAACTCCGTCAGCATGATGTCAGCGGCCACCTTGCGTACACGGTCTTCCACCTCTTGTGTACGCTTGAAGGTCAGGCTGCCAAACACGCCACGGCCCTTGGGGTACGACACTTCCAGGTTCTGGTAAACCGTCAGATTCTCGTAGATAGACGGGTTTTGAAACTTGCGGCCGACACCAGAACGCACGATCTCGTGCTCTGACAGGTTAGTCAGCTCGGTGTTTTTGAACTTAATAGAGCCGGCGGTGGACTTGGTTTTGCCGCAAATCAGGTCTAGCACCGTGGTTTTACCGGCACCATTAGGCCCCACCAACACACGCAGTTCATTCTTGTCGATATACATGGTGAGGCTATCCACCGCTTTGAAGCCATCAAAGGAGACGGTCAGATCTTCTACAGCCAAGACGAAGTCGGTATTACTCATGCTTCTGCTCCTCTCATTTTGTTGCTCTCGATGGCAGCGCTCGTGTCTGCTTTCTTGCGAGAGGCTCGCTGAGTGGCCACACTGATTGATGCAGTGGCCTCTGTGGTTTCGGTAAGTACGGCGGGTGCATCACCGACGGGGGTACTTACCTCAGGCTTTTTTGCTACGGCCTTATCTTTAAACCAGCCATATTTGCTGGCCAAGTTATCCCAGATGCCAGCCAGGCCGTTAGGGAAGAACATCACCACCGAGATAAACAGCCCACCCATCAAAAACAGCCACAACTCAGGGTAGGTTTCTGAGAACACGGTCTTGCCATAGTTGACCAACAAGGTGCCATATACCGCGCCGATCAGGGATGCACGCCCACCCACGGCACAGAAGATCACCATTTCGATGGAAGGCACGATGCCGACAAAGGAAGGCGACATGAACCCCACTTGCAAAGTAAACATCGCACCGCCGACCGCAGACATCATGGCCGCCAAGCAAAAGATGAAGATCTTGAAGTTGGACACGTCATAGCCGGAGAAGCGTACGCGTTCTTCTTTATCGCGCATGGCCAGCAACAACATGCCAAACTTGCTGCTCATAATGTATTTGGACAGGAAGATCGCGCCAAACAGCAGCAGGCCATTGACGTAGTAGAGGATGTATTTAGCCGAGTCGGTACGGATATCCCATCCCAGCAATGTACGCAAATCTGTCATGCCGTTCACGCCACCGGTGTAGCCTTGCTGACCAACAATCAAGATACTCAGAATCAGCGCAATGGCTTGTGTGATGATGGAGAAATACACCCCACCCACACGGCGTTTAAACATGGCGTAACCGATGATGTAAGCGAAAATCGCTGGCACCGTCAGCACGGCAATCAGGGTAAATGGCAAACTCTTGAACGGCTCCCAAAACCAAGGCAAGGCCGTCAGCTGGTTCCAGTCCATAAAGTCTGGAATACCCGGGGTAGACTGAATCTTAGTGGTTTCAGGGTCTGAAGCCTCCAGCTTGAGAAACATGGCCATGGCATACCCGCCGAGGCCGAAGAAAATGCCCTGCCCCAGGCTCAAAATACCGCCATGCCCCCATAACATCACCAGCCCAACCGCGACAAAGGCATAGGTCAGATACTTGCCAATTAAGTTGAGGCGGAAGATATCCACCCCCAGTGGCAACACGATGAAGATGATGGCTGCCAGAACCGCCAGGCCCACCACCCCTTCCTTTCCACCCAGTACAGGACTGGCTTTCATTTTTTCCCAAACAGTCATCAGGATTCTCCTCTATTGATGCGTCGATTCTATTGCGTAGGCTGCAAAGACTTAATACGTCTTCTTACTTATGGACG
>CAYTIV010000233.1:0-2985 GCA_964437895.1 uncultured Methylotenera sp. | reverse complement strand
AGCGTATCTCTCTGGGCGTTAAACAGTTGACTGAAGATCCAAGTGGCAACAGCGCTCCAATCGGCGAAGACAAAGGTGGCAAGCCTAAAGCCAAAAAAGCGAAAGCTGACGACGTCATGATTGACGAAGCTTCTGCTGGCACCACTAACCTGGGTGCCCTGCTGAAAGCTAAACTGGACAGCAAAAAATAAGAAAGCTTTTAGGTCATGACAAGATCTGAACTGATAGACCTGCTCGCCCAGCGCTTTCCACAACTGGTGCTGAAAGATGCTGAGTTATCCGTCAAAACCATCCTAGATGCAATGACAGAAAACCTGGCTACGGGCGAGCGTATTGAGATTCGCGGCTTTGGTAGCTTCAGCTTGAACTACCGCCCGCCGCGGTTGGGACGTAACCCGAAGACAGGCACCAAGGTGCAAGTTCCGGCGAAGTACGTGCCGCATTTCAAGGCGGGTAAAGAGCTGCGTGACCGCGTAGATGCTATCGAATCTTAATTTTTGTGATTCAGCAATCAAACCAAAAACGGTATCTTAGGATACCGTTTTTTTATCTCTGCCCTAGATGATACATAGCGCTTAACAGGCCGCTTGGGTAAAATATAGCCTGATAGAAAAAGAGACCCTTTATGCTGGTTGAATTTGAATACTGGTGGCTGTTGATTCTGCCACTTTTCTTTACACTGGGCTGGATTGCCGCCCGTGTCGACATCAAGCAATTGATTGCCGAATCTACCTCCTTGCCAGCCACGTACTTTAAAGGACTGAATCTGCTGATTGCAGACCAGTACCACAAAGCCGTTGATGCGTTTAGTGAGGCGCTTTATCTGAATAAAGACTCACTTGAGCTGCACTTCGTGCTTGGTAGCTTGTTCCGCCGCACCGGTGAGACAGACCGCGCCATCCACCTGCACATGAACCTGCTTGAGAACTACGAACTGACCGAGCAGCAATCGACCTCAATCAAGGTGGAACTGGCACAGGATTATTTTAAAGCCGGCCTGTATGACCGCGCTGAAGAGATATTCAAAACCTTGCGTCATACCCGCTACGAGCAAGCCGCATTACGCCATCTGCTCGAAATTTACGTCAAGGAACGCGAGTGGTCCGAAGCGATCGCCATTGCCACCGAACTGGAACGCTCTTCCGGCGTGTCTTATCGTAAAGAAGTTGCGCAGTATTACTGTGAACTTGCCGTCAACGCAATGATCACGCAAGACTGGGCGCATGCCAAAACCGTATTGGAACAGGCGCTGGATGCAAACAAAAACTGCGTGCGCGCTAATGTGCTGCTCGGTGATATTGCGGCACATCAGGGTCATCACAGTGATGCTATTGCTTTCTGGAAACGCATCGAGATGCAGGCGCCTGAGCATTTGGGTTTGGTCGCCCAAAAAATGCTTAAAAGCTATGCCCTGCTCTATGGCGAAACAGAGTCTGATGCTGGCGGCAAACTGGGCAAAGGCATGAGTGAAGGCCTGAACCAGCTACACCAGTATTTGGAGACCTACCAGATCAGTAGCATGATGTCTGTGTTGTATGAAGCTACCTTGCAGGCTGAGGGGGCAGATAAAGCGGCCAAACTGGCACGCACCGAGTTGATACGCAAACCCAGTCTTAAATCACTGGATCAATTGTTGCAAGCACGCGCGATGCTGGATGATGACCAACACGACCTGCAATTAATGCAGCAGACTGTACGCAATGCGATTGGTGATCGTGCGGCTTACTATTGCGATCAGTGTGGCTTCCGCGCCAAACAGTATCACTGGCAATGCCCAGCCTGTAACGCTTGGGAGTCACTGCCTCCTGAGCCTACCGAGGCCACCATTCGAGATATCAAGCTGCTTAAACGCAAATAACACCACCTCATCCACTTGGACATAGATTGACTCATGACTGATAGCAAAATTATTGTTGCGCTCGATTACGCCGACGCCGCTGCGGCCAATGCACTGGTCGCGCGCCTGGACCCCGCTTTGTGTAAGCTCAAGGTGGGCAAGGAATTGTTTACAGCCGCCGGCCCGGCATTCGTAGAGTCATTGGTCAAGCGCGAATACGATGTGTTTCTTGATCTTAAATTTCACGACATCCCCAATACCGTCGCTAAAGCCTGTCAGGCTGCCGCTAACCTGGGGGTGTGGATGCTCAATGTACATGCCAGCGGCGGCCGCCCCATGATGCAGGCTGCGCGTGAAGGGCTCGATAAAGCATTTGGCGTTGAAGCACCTCTGCTGATTGCCGTGACGGTGCTCACCAGCATGGATGAAGCTACCCTACATAGCATGGGTATTCAGCGCTCACTCACCGACCATGTACTTGCGTTGGCGACACAAACGCAGCAAGCCGGTCTGGATGGCGTTGTCTGCTCCGCGCAAGAGGCTGCCATGCTCAAACACGCACTCGGTGATGACTTTTGTCTAGTGACGCCTGGCATACGAGCCAAAGACGCCAGCCGAGATGATCAAACCCGTATTGTGACACCAGAAGATGCGCTTGCCTTGGGCGCACACTACTTAGTCATTGGTCGCCCTATCACCCAAGCTGCCGATCCTCTTGTTGCATTAAATGCCATAATTAAAAATATTTAACATATATTAACCATTTCGGGGCTGCACCGCCGAAATCTCTGGCCGCAGCAAGTAAAATCAAAGCAGGCGATCCGCCTGCTTTTCTTTTTTTACGAACGGAGAATATATGAAGAAAACCTTATTAGGGTATGTAGTGTATTTCATCCTGAGCCCCTCTGCATTTGCGGTAGTGGATATCAACACAGCCAGCCAAGCAGAATTAGAAAGCTTGAACGGCATTGGCCCAGCCAAAGCACAAGCCATCATCGAATACCGCAAAAAGAGCGGCGGCTTTAAAACTGTCGATGAACTGGATCAAGTGCCGGGCATAGGCCAATCGACATTAGACAATCTCAAAAAGGATGTCAGTGTCAGTGGTAAAAAAACAGTCAACGCTGACAGCGTTAAAACTGAAAAAA
>CAYTIV010000232.1:0-3000 GCA_964437895.1 uncultured Methylotenera sp. | reverse complement strand
ATGCTGCTGCATGCGTGGCGTAAAGTAGGTGAAGCAATTACCCCCCTTTTGCTTGGAGGCATACATAGCCTGATCCACGCGCTTCATCAGGTCTTCTTTATTGGCCGCATCGTCAGGAAAAATGGCGATCCCTAGGCTGGCGGACACATAAGCATGCGTTTCATCCAACTGAAACGGTTGTGCCAGCGCCTCCAGCACGCGCTGTGCCAACGCCTCCACATAGGCGGCATTGGCATCACTCAGCATCAATACGAACTCGTCCCCACCCAGCCGTGCAATCAAGTCTTTGTTGCCGACACAGGCACTCAGACGACGGCCCGCCTGTAGCAGCAGTTTGTCGCCCTGGTCATGCCCTTGCGTATCATTCACCTCTTTGAAGCGGTCCAGATCCAGAAACACCAGCGCCAGCTTTTGACTAGTGTTTTTGAGGCCATACAAGGCCTGATCCAAGCGCTCAAAAAACAGGCGCCGATTGGGTAAGCCCGTCAGGGTATCCACGTTGGCAAACTGCCAGACCACCTCTTCAGACTGCTTGATTTTGGACACATCGGCCAGCGTGCCCAAAATGCGGGTCGGCTTGCCCTGCGCATCCCGCGCCAGCACCGTGCCGCGGTCAAATACCCACTTCCAGCTGCCATCCTTGCACAGCATGCGGTATTCAATCGCATATTGCTCGCGCTCACCGGCCAGCACCTGTTGATGCAGGTCCAGCGCCGCAGCGGCATCATCCGCGTGTATGCGCTGATGCCAGGTCTCGGGCCGGGTATCCAGCTCTTGCACGGCAAAGCCGAGGATTTTTTTCCAGTGCTCGGAGAACATCACGCGTGATTCAGTCACGTTCCAATCCCACACTCCATCGCCAGTGCTCTCCATGGCGACTTTCCAGCGCCGCTCACTGCTGCTCAAGGCCTGGTCGTATTGCTGCAGCGTATCGCGGGTGCGAGTGCGCACCCCCTTTAAATGCACCAGACCCGCCAGCAATAGGCTCACCACCACGCCCAGTACCCCTACTTCGTTCGCATCGCGGTAATCAATGCCCGCTTCAAATGCGGGGGTGGATCGCGCACTCAGCCGCCACACTTGCCCGTTCACATTCAAGGTATGCGTGGTGCCGTACACCGCCTCGGTCTCGGGCAACAACGGCGGGCCCTCATGCGCGCTATGGTAAAGCCGCGCCGGGCCCTCGGTCTGACTCATGTCATACACTTCGAAATACAGCTGGCGCTGCTCCAGCGTATGCAAGGCCTCAGCCAGCAAGGCACGCACATCAAATCGCAGAAACACCCAGCCATTTAACTGATGCCGGCGTTCCGCTGGCGCAATCGTGGCAGGTTTGGCGCGATACACTGGCGCATGCAAAATGTAGTTTTTGTAGCGTTGCAAATTGACGGTGCCAGAAAAATGGCCAGACATCACCAACCGGTCACCGTCGCCCGCCTCCAGCAGATTGGCCCGCAACTGCTTATCCACAAACGTATTTTTTAACAGCGTTTCGCTGTTGGCGTCGTTGCGTGGCTCTACATATAACAGCGGCGCCAGCTCGTCTTCACCCTTGACCAGGGGCATATGCCGAAACGCTTGCTGTAGCGGCAGGTCCAGCCCCTTAAAGGTCGCGGGCTGATGCAGATTGATATATTTGATAAAGCCGATGGCGTTCAGGCTGCCATATTCGGCACTCTTGAGGTAATCATCTACATAGAGTCTAAACTCCTCCGCAGAGACAAATTCAGAGGAGATATACAGTTGCTCCACGCCTTTGAGAATCTGACGATATGCATCGACCCGATGCTGAATAGCTTCAGAGGCTGAAATGGCAGACTGCTTAAAGCGCACCGCTTGCAGGTTCTCGGCATGCTGCCGCTCGCTGACCCATAACAGAAAGGTCGCCTGCAAGGCGCAAAATAACACCACGGCGGCTAGCCAGCGTGAAGACAGCAGTTGTTGTAGTGATGTCGTATTCAGACGAAACATTATCATCCCTTGTCAGGAAGGCGTACGATGTTGAACCCAACCCCCGTTATCGTACACATAGTTGTATTGATATTAAACTTATTCCTGTTTGCCCTTTGAGTCAAATCAAGATTGTTTCTGGCTCTATCTCCTTACTAACGGTAAAATATTGGTTTTATTCACTCTTTGCCGCATTAAAATACTGCGGCAACACTCACGCTAAGGTTCATCCACTATGAAATGCGGTATTGTCGGCCTGCCTAATGTAGGCAAATCCACCTTGTTTAACGCCATCACCAAAGCAGGCATCGCGGCAGAAAACTATCCTTTCTGTACCATCGAGCCTAACGTCGGCATCGTCGAGGTACCAGACCCACGCCTGCAACCGCTGATCGACATTGTTAAACCGCAAAAAGTACAACCTGCGATTGTCGAGTTTGTTGACATTGCCGGTTTGGTCGCTGGCGCCTCCAAAGGCGAAGGCCTGGGCAACAAGTTCCTGGCCAACATCCGCGAGACTGACGCTATTGCCCACGTTGTGCGCTGTTTTGAAGACGGCAACGTCATTCACGTATCAGGCAAGGTAGATCCGCTGGCCGATATTGAAGTGATCAACACCGAGCTGGCGCTGGCCGACATGGAAACCGTAGAAAAAACCATGCAGCGCGAAGGCAAAAAAGCCAAGAGCGGCGATAAAGACGCCATTGCCCTGGTGAAAGTCCTCGACAAAGTGCTGCCTTGCCTCAACGAAGCCAAAGCCGTGCGTACGCTGGGTTTGGATGCAGATGAACTCAACCTGCTCAAACCGCTGTGCTTGATTACAGTGAAACCCGTGATGTACATCACCAACGTGATTGAAGGCGGCTTTGAAAACAACCCACACCTAGACAAAGTGCTCGCGCTGGCCAAAACCGAAAACGCGCCAGTCGTGACCATCTGCGCCAAAATCGAAGGCGAAATCTCCGAGCTGGACGAAGAAGACAAACTGTTGTTCCTGCAAGAGCTGGGCCTCGAAGAGCCAGGCCTGAACCGCGTGATTCGTGCTGCTTA
>CAYTIV010000231.1:0-3066 GCA_964437895.1 uncultured Methylotenera sp. | reverse complement strand
TCACCTCAGAACTGAACGCGGGCCGACGCATCGCGCCATGCCTGCAAGAAGCTGAACAGCACACCATGCGCGGAAGCTCGGTAGATGCGGTACATGCCGAAGAAGTAGCGCAGCGGAGTCACTTGATCCCCCTGATGAATCGCACCAGCCGCGCCCACAGCGACGGCCTGGTGATCTCGACGGCGCACGCATAACGTGCGTTCCTGCTGAGTTCGGTCTGAGTCATCACGCCACCACGTTGGAAGTCAGCGCCCAGTGCAGCAGAGCAGCAGCACCGCAGATGGCGAGGATCAGAGCGAGGCAGAAGCCGGCGATTTCGCGCGTGGGGATCATTGCTTCTCCCCGAACCGTTGCGCTTTCCACTGCTCGTGAGCACGGTCCAAGAGCTTGCGGATGTCGTCGCTCATGTCAGAACCCCTCTGCCATCAGCGCATCACCCTCGTGGAACTCCGCGTGACGGCTGGCGATGTCGGCCAGGAACGCGGAGGCGCGCAGTTGAACGTCTTCGCCCTTCGCGGCGTCGCCCAGCAGGCGGATCAGCGTGTCGCGGCGAGCATCGCTGTCGGTGCCGGCGAAGTCGTCGAAGAACACGTCGCTGGCGCTGGTGTGGCGCGGCTTGAAGCCGGGCGTGCTCACCATCGTCTGCGGATCGCCCATGAGGGCGCTCATCAGCTCGCTGCGCAGTTGGACGTACAGGCGCGCGGCCATGTCGTCGCGCACTTCGGCCCGGCGGCTCGGGGCGATGAAGATGGAGGGTAGTGGGTAGCTCATCTGCTTCTCCTGCGCCGCCTGACCCCCTCGGGTCTTTGTGGCGGCGCGTTGGGATGTACTATGAACCAGCCCAGACTGCATGTCAACCGATGTTGAGAAATAAATTCCTGTTGCGCGCGCCGGAATCTTTGGCTACGATCTGCGCATGGGCAAGAAATCAGAGTGTTACGTGTATCGCTGCTACGACACTGCTGGCGTGCTTCTGTACGTTGGCATGACCGGCAGCGTTCCCGGGCGAGTGTCCCAGCATCGCCAGTCTGGCGGCTGGTCTGACAGGATTGCAAGAGTGGATCAGAGCGGCCCGATGTCTCGCAAGGCTGCGGCGGCACTTGAAGCCAAGCAAATCGCAGAACTGGCGCCAGAGTTCAACAGGAGAGTTCCAATCGTGCCTAGCAAGAAGCTCATGAGTGGCCCGATGACGAAGACAAAGGCCACGATCTTGGCTGGGTCTCAGGCGGCCCTGGCAAAGATTCTTGGGATCAGCCCGCAGGCCGTTTCGCGCTGGCCTGACGACTCAATCCCGGAGCTGCAGATGTACCGGCTGCGCGAGCGAAAGCCGCGGTGGTTCTCCGTGGCCCGCAAGCTGACGGAGGAGCAGTCCCAGCAAGAGCAGCAACTCGAGGCCGCATGATGCCCTACACCCCCAACCACTTCGGCACCGGCTACACACTGATCCGCCACACGGACAGCCTGTTCCAGCAGGTAGACCCGGTGAAGCCGGAACCTCTTTCCGAGGCGATCCCTCTGCCTGAAGTCACCGACTCCGACTTCGCGGCGTTCGAGGAACTGACTGGGAGGAAGGCATGAGCGTACCGCGTGGTACACGCATGGGCGGTATCTACACACTCGAGGACCTCCGCATTCGCTGCAAGGTCGACGAAGACACCAATTGCTGGCATTGGGTCGGAGCCTGCAACCAGGGCCGCTATCCGCGATTTCAGCTTCGCCACGAAGACGGGTCATTCAAGACTCACAACGCCGTTCGCGGGGCGCTGATCCTTGCTGGCCGTGAGCCGAAGGAAGGCCACGTCGGGTTCCGCCGGTGCCGTTCTCACGACTGCTGCAACCCGGCTCACATGAGCGTCGGACCGAAGGCGAAGCAGGGCGCATTGATCCGGGCAGATGGCCGACAGCGCGGAAGCCCGCTTCGCTCAGCCATGAATCGCCGCGTAAGCCGGGCGCACCTTTCGAAGCTGACGGACGAGCTTGCCAAGTGGATTCGTGAGAGCGAACAACCTGGCGTCGAGTTGGCGCATGCGCTTGGCGTCTCTAGCAACTGCATCAGCAGCGTCCGCCTTGGCAAGAGGTGGACTCAATCCGTTCGCGGTTCGTCCGTGTTCTCTTGGGCGGCAGAACTGTGAACTACTACGAGCACCACCTCGGCGACTACATGCGCGACACGGCGCATCTGTCCATGCTGGAGGATGCCGCTTATCGACGGTTGCTCGATGCCTACTATGTGCGAGAGAAGCCGCTGCCGGCTGATCTGCGCGAGTGCTACAAGCTGGCCCGCGCATCGTCCAAGCAGGAGCGCGAGGCTGTCGCCTACGTGCTGCGCGAGTTCTTCACGCTTGGCGATGACGGGCACCACCAGGCTCGCGCGGATGAAGAGATCGCCAAGTTCCGAGCCAAGTCGGAGAAGGCCCGCGCCAGCATCAATGCTCGATGGGAGCGTACACGAGCCGAACAGCAATCGAATAACGAACGTAATACGAACGTATCGCCAGCAGGATACGAACGTAATACGGACGTATCGCCAGCAGGATACGAACGTAATACGGACGATATACACCGCGCGCCCGTCCCCAGTCCCCAGTCACCAGACACCAATACTCCCCCTACCCCCTCACGGGGGAAGGTTCACGAGTTCCCGCCCGGGTTCGATCGGCTGTGGTCGGTGTACCCGCGGAAGGTCGGGAAGGACGCAGCAGCCAAGGCGTTTGCCAAGCGCAAACCCGATTCCGCCTTGGTCGAGACCATGGTCAAGGCCGTTGAGGCGCAACGAACGTCGAGGGATTGGACGAAGGACGGAGGGCAGTTCATCCCACACCTTTCGACGTGGCTCAACGAGGGCCGATGGATGGACGAGATCGGCTCGTTTTCCCAGGCCAACGACATCTTTGCGGGGGCAAGGTGAAGGGCCAAGACCGGATCATCGACATGCGCCGCGCTGGGCGTGCTCCGAGCGTTGGAGTCGTCTTCGACATGGGCGAAACGATGCCATGGTTCGACTACCTCGACAGCAAGACGCCGGGCCTGTTCAACGTCTGGATCGAGCGTGGCGACGTTCCCGCC
>CAYTIV010000230.1:0-3066 GCA_964437895.1 uncultured Methylotenera sp. | reverse complement strand
TCGATCAGGAAAGTCCATCATAAAGAATCTTGAACTGTTTGATTTAAAAAGATTTGTGATTTTAGCGTAAACTAGTGAAATGGTCATTTAATTCACAGCTTTGTTACACTTGATCTGTGCTTTAATACAAATTGCTAACGGTTTAATACAAATCAATTACACCCAAGCCATATTTGCTTAACATAAAAACCATAGAATTTTTCTGAAACAACCAAGGAGCATTCACCATGAAAATCAAAACAATCATCGCTGTATTCGGAGTATTATTTTCTGCACACGCACTGGCTGATGTGACTAATGCCGAAAAATTAGTTTACAAATACACCAACATCGCACACTCTGCCAACCCCGTGTACCAAGCTCCGTCAATCACCGATGGCAAGATTTTCTTTAACCGCAAATTCAAAACCCCAAGCGGCAAAGAAGCTGCTTGTGCATCCTGCCACACCAACAACCCTGCCAATGTTGGCAAAAATATTGTCACTGGCAAGGAAATTCCTCCATTGGCACCACGCGTGAACACCAAACGCTTTACCGATATCGACAAAGTGGAAGACGAGTTCACCAAACACTGCAATGACATTCTGGGTGCTGATTGCTCACCTTCAGAAAAAGCGAACTTTATTGCTTACCTGTTAACAGAAACAAAACCTAGCAAATAACTGAATGCTACGTTATGTCTGGGATCCTTTTATCAGGATCTTCCACTGGTCTCTTGTGGCGGCGTTTGGGTATGCTTTTTATACTCACGCCTCCATGTGGGATCGTTTGCATCACGCTTATGCCGGCTATGTCGCTGGCACACTGATTGTGGCTCGCATTATCTGGGGTCTCATTGCTACCGGTTATGCGAACTTTCACAGCTTTCCTTTAAACCCCATGTGGGCGCTTAAGCATCTATATAAACTGATGCACGGTACAGCCAGACATTATATTGGCCACAACCCCACCGGATCGATTGCCATCTATGCCATGCTTGCGCTAGGCATCATCACCGTAGGATCTGGTTGTATTGTATTTAACAGTGGCTGGGGCTTTATTGACGATGAAATGGCCAAAACCATACACCACTATGTCACTTGGACGTGGCTAGGCGTGGTGGTGGTGCATGTATTCGGGGTCTTTTTTGAGAGCTATATCAATCACGACAACCTGATCTGGGCCATGATTACCGGCTGCAAAAGGGTATGTAGTATTGATGAACGTTATAATGAGAACAACACTCCGTTCCCACGAAAAAAAACCCGCTAATGCGGGTTTTTATTTGCCAATACAGAACCGACTAAAAATCTCCCCAAGCAAATCATCCGGGGTAAACTCACCAGTGATCGTAGAGAGCGCCTCTTGCGCGTAACGCAACTCTTCAGCGATCAATTCTGGGGCATGCATGCAATGCAATGCGCGCTGCAAATGCGCTTCTACCAGACCCAGCGCATGGATATGACGCGCCCTAGCCATGAAAACACCTTCGCCACTAGGCTGATAGCCAATAATATCCAGAAGCATTTTTTTTAGCTCAGGAATACCAAGCCCTGTCTTAGCTGATAAAAATGCGTGCTGTTCTTTTTCACGCCACTCTATGCGCGATGTTTCACGTGAAACATCAATCTTGTTGTGCACCCATACTTTGTGAATGTGGGCAGGTAATTTAGCTAAAATTTCAGTTTCTTGCGGACCTATGCCATGCTGACTATCTACCAACAGCAGAGCAACTTGTGCTTGCTCGACCGCCTGCCAAGTACGATGAATACCGACCTGCTCAACAGTATCGTCTGTCGCACGTAAACCAGCGGTATCCACCACATGCAAGGGAACCCCCTCAATTTGGATCGCACTTTTGATGGTGTCGCGCGTGGTACCTGCAATAGGCGTGACGATCGCCACCTCTTCACCTGATAGTGCATTGAGTAGGCTAGACTTACCCACATTAGGCTGACCGATCAAGACAACATTCATCCCCTCGCGCAGCAATGAACCTTGCCTAGACTGATGAAAAATATGCTGCAGCGCCGCTTGATTGCTCTGTAATTTTTCTAGCACACGCCCCTGGCTAATAAAATCAATCTCTTCTTCAGGAAAATCCAAACAGGCTTCGACATACATACGTAAATCGATTAACTGCTGCAATAGCGCTTGAATGGCTTGTGAAAACTCACCAGACAAGGAACGTACAGCGCCACGTGCAGCCTCTACCGTAGCCGCATTAATCAAGTCAGCCACAGCCTCAGCCTGCGCTAAATCGAGTTTATCGTTTAGGTAAGCACGACGGGTAAATTCACCCGCTTGCGCATGCCGAGCCCCACACTCAATACAACGGGCTAACAATATCTGCATTAAGGCCGTGCCGCCATGCGCCTGGAGCTCAAGAACATCCTCGCCCGTATAAGAGTGCGGATTAAGGAAAAATAAAGCGATGCCGCGGTCGATTAAACTACCATCGGCTTGAAAAAAAGGAAGATAAGCCGCGTGTCGGGGGGGAGGGCAGTGCCCAAGTATAGCGTGTGCGATGTGGGCAGACAGAGAGCCAGAAACCCTCACCACACCGATACCACCAGCGCCGGGAGCAGTGGCGATGGCAGCTATCGTGTCAATATCGGTGGGGGTTACTTTATTTTGCATGGCCCTTTTTAGCCAGGGCTTCTGCATGAATCATGCGGTTAATCGCCCATTGTTGCCAAATAGAGAGAATGTTATTCACCAGCCAGTACAGCACCAAACCCGCTGGGAAGAAGAAGAAGAAGACGCTGAACAACACAGGCATGATCTTCATCACTTTAGCCTGAATAGGGTCGGTTGGTGGCGGATTCAAGAACGTTTGAATAATCATGGTCGCACCCATGAGTATCGGCAAGACAAAATAAGGATCCGTTGCAGACAAATCGTGAATCCAACCAAAAAATGGTGCATGGCGCAGCTCAACCGAACCCAACAACACCCAGTACAAAGAAATAAACACTGGAATCTGCACCAAAATAGGCAAACAGCCGCCCATAGGGTTGATCTTCTCAGTACGATACATCTCCATCATAGCTTGCTGTAATTTTTGCTTGTCGTCGCCAAACTTGT
>CAYTIV010000229.1:1374-3093 GCA_964437895.1 uncultured Methylotenera sp. | reverse complement strand
TCATTTTCATTTTCACCACAGCCGCATTACGGCCGGATTTGTTGTATTCGGTTTTCACAATCACCATTGGATCGTTGCCAATCATTACAACGTTGCCAACGCGAAGCTCTTGAGCGATTTTCATAAAAATAAGCCTTAATGTGTATGCGGGATTTGAAAGCGCGGAATTATACCCGATGTGCGCGGCATTTCTCAATAAAAATCACCAAGTTAGTGACCAAATCATGCTGTATCATCTGCTGCGCTGCAAATGCCCGGGCATGGCTGGTTAATGCGGGTAAAGCCGCTTGTAAGGCCGACCAGTGAGCAGCTGACCAGTCGCCCCGGGCCCAGGCCTGCATGCTCTCGTGCATGAGGGTGCGCACTGCCGGCGGAGCCTCGGCCAGATAGTGTGCCAAAAAAGCCTCCAGCTTGATCAGATGCGTATCCTCGGTTTGTTGATAAGGCAACCAGATCAAGGGCTTACCTGCCCACAGGGCCCGTATCCAGCTATCCTCACCGCGCACAAAGTTGAGATCGCACAGCGCCAGTAGCTGGTCATAATCGGTTTGTGATAAAAATGGGATCACCTGCCACTGGCACATGCCGCGGTGCACGGTGTCTCCCACCGCGAGTTCGGCACCCCCCAACACCTGGGATAACAAGGGGGCAACACTCTCAGGCACCAGCACATGCACCGGTTGATGGGCGGCATGCAGGCTGTCAGCCAGTGCAGCCAGGGGCGCATGGTGATAACAAAACAGGGAGACCGTACAGGCCTCTGGCACAGGCGTGATGCCCAACGATTGCCAAGTGGCCAACGCCTGCCGTTGGGGTAAATCACGCTCGCGCAACAACCCGCCGGTGGCCGCAGTAAACCCCGGATAAAAGAAATAGCGCACCAGTCCATTGGGCTGGGGTGAAGGCTGTGCATGAAACCCTTCGACCCAGGGCTCGGCCGACAGATAGTCGATATTGATCCAAAGCGAGGACTCGCCTTGCATGGCCTGTTGATAGGCCTCCGGCAAGCCGCAGCCAAAGGTTTCGAGGACCACGGGCGCCGCCTGCGAGAAGTCCGCGCCTGCGTGCCAATGCTGCAGATCTATCTGCGGGTGGCCATCACCCGCAAAGCGCTGGGCCAGCGCAAGGTCATCGACCCACAAACGCACCATGCCCGCCTGCTCATCGGCAAGCTGGCGCGCCAAGCGCCAGCAGACGCCGATATCGCCAAAATTATCGACCACTTTGCAAAAAATATCCCAGCGAGACGGGCGTGCGTTTGGGGGTGACATGAAATCAGAATGGGCCGCAATAAAGGCAATTAGTCTACCTCAACTCATGCCGGCTTAATATCGCGGCTTAAAATGTCGGCTGACTGGGCAAGATTCCGCCAGAACCTGCACCTGATTCAACCGACAGACGGATTAACCCGCCAGATGCGTTAAACCGTAAGCCTAATTAGACCGCCAGACACAGTGTGCTAGCGGATGCGGTTTCCAGCCAAGTCATCTGCAATACCAGCGCATCACTGGCTGCGCGGTGTGGCGGCATGGCCATCCGCGTGGCTAGGCGCTGCTTGGTGGCATGCCAGTGCGCTTTTTGTTGTGGGCTCAAAATCAGGCGCAAATCCTCTAGCTTGAAGGCGGGCGTCATGTCAGCGGCCTCAAATAAACGGTGCAACCAGACATAATCCTGATACCAGCCATCGCTGTATGCTGTGTGTCCACGTAAAGCCTGATT
>CAYTIV010000229.1:0-1274 GCA_964437895.1 uncultured Methylotenera sp. | reverse complement strand
GAGCCGCCATATATCCAGCCACTTTGCCGACGTGTGCGTTGACAAAGCGCCGCCAACTGCGGATCGGCCGGACAAGGGTGACTGCGTGCCCGCCATTGCAGGATGCCAGCCAGCAACAGCGTGACACCAGCTAGACCAAACACCAGCGGTTTATGCGCACTGATCCAGATTAATTGCGGAAAATGACTGATTAAGCTGGTCAGCGTCGCGACCGAGCCGATGGCCACCAAGGTCGCCGGCAAGGCACAGCAAATCAGTGTAGACCCACTGGTTAACAATGACAGCCAATTAAGGCGGCGGCTGGCTTGCAGGGCATCAAGCTCGACCGCCATCACTTGACACCTGCCTTTTGCTCAGCCTGGCGCAGTTCGAGCTGAATGGCCTCCACCGTCTGATTGACCCGTTCCAGCTTGCCGACGGCATAACCGGCATCCTGAATCACCTTGTTAAACGTCTCGTTGCTGACGTCTTGCCCCTCTTTGAGTTGCAAGGCGACCACGCGGCTCTTGAGATCAACAAAAGCGGCCTGTTTTTGCGGCAAGGCATTCAGTTTTTTCTCTATGCCTTTGGCACAAAAGGCACACACCATGCCATTGACTTCAGCTTTGAGCGTGGTCACGGCAAATGCGGCAGGGGCCAGAGTAGAGAGTAATGCTGCGATGAGTAATTTTTTCATATCAATATCCTTTATTTACAGGTGGTTAAAACACAAACATGGCATTCAGGCGCGGCGCAAAGCCTTCACCCTGCCAGGGATTGGTGACACCTAGTTCGAGAAAATAGTCTTTGTTGATCAAACGGATAGCCGGCGTGACCTGCACCGTGGGATCGTTGTTTCGCATAGTCTTGGCCTCGATGACGAACCATGGCTGCGTCTGATGAAAGCCTGTCTCATAGAACGAGAATCCGGCCTGCACGGCTGCCGTGTCATAGTTCATGTGTGGCGCACGAATCATGCGGGCCTTGGCCAGAAAGTACAGCCGCGTGGATTCGACATCAAACTGCACACTGGGGGTATAGGCGAAGCCGTCATACTGGCCGCGGGCCTCGCCAACACTGCCGTTAAACCAGACATTGGCCTGGGCAGCAGGCAGATTCCAGCGCTTGATGAGCCCGGTGTAATTGATACCAGTGACGGTCGTTGCCGACTCTCCTTTGCCAGACATCCGCATCTGTTCGACGCCGATGGCATGCCCGAGCGTAGGCGAGTAGTTCAACATCCATTCCTGGTTATAGCGACCGACTTCGGTCATGAGCATGGCGCTGTCTTCAAA
>CAYTIV010000228.1:0-3093 GCA_964437895.1 uncultured Methylotenera sp. | reverse complement strand
AAGCGAACAAACATTTGAAAGAGGTTTTTTTGCTAACAACGACCATGTTGCTGGCTTTGCCTGCCTGTGCAGACCTCAAACTCCCTGTCCGCCTGTCGGAAAATCGAGTCATGGATAATGACGAGGTTGGCCTGTCCAAAACCTTGGAACACAACTTTAGTCCCGAAGATCGCGCCCGTTTGCGCAAGGCGCTGACGGATTATGCCCGCAATACCGATCCAGACCATCAATTGATGCAGCAAAAGCGTAAAGCCATGCATGACAGCATTTCACAGCGCTTTAATGAGTGTAACCGTGATAACGATGACTCGCTGGACCGTGAAGAGTCGACCCTGTGTCTGCCACAGGTCGCACGTCATTTTTCTTATGTGGATCTGGATGGTAATGGTGTCATCACCCTAGATGAGTTGGAAAATGCCTACGCCAAAATGATGGATCGTCAGCGTGAAGCTGAAGCTAAAACCCAGCTACAGCAGTCTGTCGTCTCGGATAGCGATGCGGATCTCAAGACCCGTAACAAATCCAAACCGACCTCGTCGGTGATTCCAGGCACGGTGATTCCTGCTAATAGCTCAGTCAATTCCACGGTGAAAGATGCCGCGGGTCTACGCAAACGCCCCAGTTAAATCACCCTTGGCGTCAAGCGTGCGCTGGCCATTGCCGCACACGCTGATGTTAACTTCCTGCTCCGCGCGCTGATGGATAGCAGTCAATATTCCTTCGTTTGGTCTCGCCATCTGCAAGATATTGAGCCTCAAGCTTGGCAAGCGCTGGCACCTCACCACCCCCTGCTGACATATGATTTTCTAGAAGCGTTTGAACGCTCAGGCGCCGTCGGCCAAGAGGCTGGCTGGCTGCCATATCATCTGACCGTCTGGCAGGGCGATCGCTTGGTCGCGGCTGCCCCCTGTTATCTGAAAACCCACTCTTATGGCGAATATGTGTTTGACTGGTCGTGGGCAGACGCCTACGCTCAGGCGGGTGGGCAGTATTATCCCAAGCTGATTACGGCGATTCCGTTTTCCCCAGTCACCGGCGCGCGCTTGCTGATCGCGCCCGATGTGCCATCCCACGATCGGCTGGCGGCCGCCATGGTGCAGCAAATGCGTGCTTTGTGTGCGGAACATGCTTTTTCTGGCGTGCATGTATTGTTTCCTGATCAAGCCAGCGCCGCTTGGTGTCAGGCCGCAGGCGGCTTGCGCCGCGATGGTGTGCAATTTCGCTGGGAGAATCCAGGTTACGCAGACTGGGACGCCTTTTTGACGACATTGAGCCGCGATAAGCGCAAGAAAATTCGTCAGGAGCGCAACAAGGTCGCGCAGCAGGGCGTGCAATGCCGCCATGTGAATGGGCATGCCGTGACGCCACAGGAGCTAGCCTTGTTTTATCAATGCTACAACAATACCTATGCATGGCATGGCAGCGCCCCCTATTTACCGCTGACATTTTTTGAGCGCGTTTGTCAGCAGCTGCCGGACCAGTTCTGTTTGTTTATTGCGTCGCAAGCGGGTGAGGATGTGGCGGCGAGTCTTTGCATTCGCGGCGAGGAGACGCTTTATGGCCGTTATTGGGGCAGCTTGCGTGAGATCTCGTGTCTGCATTTTGAGCTGTGCTATTACCAGCCGCAACAGTTCTGTATTGCACAGGGCATACGCTATTTTGAGGGCGGTGCGCAGGGGGTGCACAAGCTGGCGCGAGGCTTCCTGCCTTATGCCACCTGCTCTTATCACTGGCTGACCCACCCCGATTTCCACCAGACGGTGGCCCGCTTTTTAAGTCGCGAGTCACAGGGCATCCAGGCTTATGTGGATGAGCTGGAGGAGCACAGTCCTTACAAAACAGCCTCGCAGCCAGTGGCCCCTGCCGACGCGGGTGCTTTACCAGGCAATGGCTTTCCCATCATAGGCGATGAAGTGCCCTGATTGCGTTGGTTGCAACTGCGCGATGACTCCCCGCAGCCCGGCGATGCTGGTGCGCACATCAATCAGGCCGTGAGGCCCACCCATATCTGTGCGTACCCATCCCGGATGCAACGCTGCGACGGTGATGCCAAATTCTGCCAAGTCGATAGCCAGGCTTTTTACCACCATATTGAGTGCGGTTTTGCTGCTGCGGTAGATGTATTCACCGCCACCGCTATTGTCATCGATGCTGCCCATTTTGCTGGTCATCGCAATCAGTTTGGCTGGGTTGGCACGACGTAATTGCGGTAAAAAAGCTTCGGCCAGATAGTAGGTGGTCAAGGTGTTGACCTGAAACGCCTGCAACCACGCCTGTGGATCGACATGGCCAAAACGGCTGTCCGGATAGGTGCCCGCATTGCTGATCAGAATGTCTATCGACAAGTCCGACAATGTGGCAGACAAGGCGTGGATCGCCGCCACATCGGCCACGTCCAGTGCCAGTACATGGATATTGGGATGCTGTGCCGCCAGTGTTTGCAAGGCGGTTGCGGTGGCAGGGTTGCGCACGGTCGCGTAGACCTGCGCCCCGGCTTCAGCATACTGTTTGACGTACTCCAGGCCGAGGCCGCGGTTGGCGCCTGTGATCAATAGGGTTTGCGTAGGCATCAGGGTTCTCGTTTCTCGAAAAATAGACAATCTGCGTTATGATGGGATTTTACGCGGGATTGACGCCCCGCGTCGTATCTTTGCAATCGCAATGGAGTGTAGGGCGGATGGGTGTATTAAGTCGGATATTCAATGGGCTGGTCGTGGTAGTTTGCAGTCTGTGGGTGGTGGCCCCTGTGTGGGCCGGCGCCGTGGACGTCAGTCATAAAATCCCGCTGCGACCCTCCTTGCTCAAGCCTGAGGATGTGGCCGTTATCTACAACCTGAATGACGCCCAAAGTGAAGAGGTGGCGCGCTATTACTTGCAGGCACGGCAGGTACCGGCGGAAAACCTGATTGGTGTGGAACTGCCCAAGCACGCCAAGGATGCACTGACCGTGCCCGAGTTCGAGGCCCTCAAAGCGCAACTGGATGCCAAGCTGAGCCATCAGCAGGTGTTATTGCTGGTATGGCGCACGCCGTTTGCCGTGCAATGCAACAGCCTCACCAGTGCGCTGACGCTGGGGCTAGACCTGAATCAGTG
>CAYTIV010000227.1:0-3100 GCA_964437895.1 uncultured Methylotenera sp. | reverse complement strand
ACCTGTTTAATATTGTGGCGGTGAGCGACTTTAATATGGGCGCGATGGAAAACACCTCGCTCAATGTGTTTAACACGGCACTGGTATTGGCGCATCAGGAGACCGCGACTGATAGTGACTTCATGAGTGTAGAGGGCGTGATCGGCCACGAGTATTTTCATAACTGGACCGGTAACCGTGTCACATGCCGTGACTGGTTCCAGCTCTCTCTCAAGGAGGGCTTTACCGTATTTCGGGATCAGGAGTTTAGCGCCGACCTGAACTCGCGCGCCGTGTTGCGCATTGATGATGTGAACAGTCTGCGTCGTTTGCAGTTTCCTGAAGACGGTAGCCCGCTGGCGCACAGCGTTCAACCGGATCAGTTTATCGAGATCAGCAACTTTTACACCAAGACCATTTATGACAAAGGGGCGGAGCTGATTCGTATGCAGCACACCTTATTGGGTGCGCAGACATTCCGCAAGGCGACTGACCTCTATTTTGATCGCTATGACGGGCAGGCGGTGACCTGTGATGACTTTGTGCAGTGCATGGCCGATGCTTCAGGCCGCAATATGACGCAGTTTTTCAGGTGGTACAAACAGGCAGGCACGCCGACACTGGTCGCCAGTAGCGATTACGATGCCGCGCAACAACGCTACACGCTGACCTTTACGCAATCGCAAGCAGAGACCCCTGGGCAAACAGATAAGCAGCCGCTGTTGATTCCAATCGCGGTGGGCCTGCTCAATGCTGAGGGGGCTGAGATTGTGCCGACGCAGGTGTTGGAGATGACCGAGCGTACGCAGTCTTTCAGTTTTGAGGGTCTGTCTGGCAGACCAGTGCCTTCGATACTGCGCGGGTTCTCTGCGCCGGTCAAACTGGAAACAGATTTAAGTGATGATGACCTGCGTTTGTTGCAGGTGCACGATACTGATGGTTTTAACAAATGGGAGGCTGGGCAAACTCTGGCCTTGCGCAACATCCAGCGCGTGATGGCTGACCCACAGGCAGACATCAGCCAGTTTATTGCCGATATGGGCACGCTGATTGCACAGGGCTTGCATGGACAAGGCGACAAGGCCTTGCTGGCGCGCGCCTTGAGTCTGCCGATGATAGGGGTGATCGGTCAGTATCTGCCAGTGATAGACCCCGCCGCAATCGATGCGGCGCGTAGCAGCATTCTCACGCAGATCAAGCGGGCGCATAAAGACGCTTTGGCAGCCTTGTATGAGGCAAACGCCAGCACTGGCGCCTTCGCTATCACGCCGGAAGCGATGGGTCGCCGCGCGCTGCAGGCTGCGGTGCTGGAGATTTTGACCACCACCAATGGCACGGGCTGCGCAAGCCGTGCCAAAGCGCATTATGCTGCCGCAGACAATATGACCGACCGCGTAACGGCGCTGGCCTGTTTGGCCGACAGTGCACAGCCGCAACGTGCAGAAGTGTTTGCTGACTTTTATACCCGCTTTGAAAAGTATCCGCTGGTGGTGGATAAGTGGTTCTCGTTGCAGGCGATTGCCAATCGTGACCAAATTTTTGACGATCTGGCCATGCTGCGTGCGCATCCTGACTTCAATATCAAGAATCCTAACCGGGTACGCTCGCTGTATACCGCCTTTGCGATTAACAACCCGGTCAAGTTTCATGATGCGAGCGGCAAGGGCTATGCCTTCTTGCGTGATGCCATCATTGAACTCAATGCTATCAACCCGCAGATCGCAGCGCGCATGGTCACGCCTTTACGTGAGTGGAAACGCTACACCCCCGCCTTGCAGGCGCTGATGAAAGCCGCGCTCGAGGCCGTACTGGCCACGCCAGCCTTGTCTGGCGATGTGTATGAGGTCGTGAGCAAGAGCTTGAAAGGCTAGGCCTGTCTGCTTCATGTCGCAACAGGGAGGCACCGCCTCCCTTTTTTGTTTGCGTGGCTGACCGCCAGCCTCTATGATCATGTGACAAGTGATATCAGGTGCGAGCAGAGCAAAAGGGGGGTAATCATGAAGCACAAATGGGTAGCCGTCGTAGGGATGGCGTTGTGGATGCCTATCTGTAGCTGGGCGATAGAAGTGGTGCCGGGCGTACAAGTCACGCCGCTGCTTAAAGCCTCAGAGAGCTGGGTCGGCGACCGTATTGCGTATCCTGTCGGTACGCCGGAAATTACCGGGCAACTGGTCGAGCTGGCGCCGGGGGCAGAAACCGGCTGGCATCGCCATCCGGTGGCCTCGGTCGGCTATCTGTTACAAGGCGAGCTGACGGTGTATTTTGAAGATGGTCAGACCCGCGTTGTCAAAGCGGGCGAGGCTGCTTTGGAATCTATGGTAATGCGCCATAATGGTAAAAACACTGGCAACGTTCCGACCAAACTGGTGGTGTTTTACATTGGGGAGGCGGGTGGCAAAACCACCCTTAAAGAAGCACCGTAGCGACAGTCATGGCGCCAAGCATCGTTCGGCACGCGGTGATGCAGAGCATGCCCCCACGTGGGCTTATTGACCCATGGCCTCGCCAAGGCGTATGGGTTTGCTAGGGTGCCAGCTGGCATTAAAGTCCAGCACGTCTTTTTCAAACAGCATCACTACCGTAGAGCCGAGCAAGAAGCGGCCCATTTCTTCCCCTTGCTTAAGGCTGATATTGTGGTCGCGATATTCCCAATGCACGACCTTACCCGGGCGGGGTGGGTTGATGATGCGGTCTTTGGCGTCATGCCAGACGGTGGCCATGCTGCCAACAATGGTGGCCCCCACCAGAACCATGACAAACTTGCCGTGTTGGGCGGATTCAAACGTACACACCACGCGCTCGTTCCGTGCGAATAGGCCGGGCACGTTGGCTGCGGTCAGTGGATTCACTGAGAATAAGTCGCCTGGCACATAAGTCATGCTCAGCAGCTTGCCATCGCATGGCATATGGATGCGGTGGTAGTCTTTGGGGCTTAAATACAGGCAAGCAAAGCTACCATGATCAAAGTTAGCGGCTAATGTGGCGTCACCACCGACGAGTGTCTGCGCTGTGTAATGATGACCTTTGGCCTGAAAAATCTGGCCGTTTTCGATGTTGCCAAACTGACTGATGGCGCCATCAACCGGGCAGATAAACGCATTATTCGCTAGTGGTCTGGCAC
>CAYTIV010000226.1:0-3102 GCA_964437895.1 uncultured Methylotenera sp. | reverse complement strand
GCCGATATCCAGCCAATCGATATCAGCCAAAGCATCGTAATCCTTGAGCCAAGTCTTATTCAGCTGCTTCACATAACGTGGTGGCTCGGTTTCCTTTTGTGTGCCATAGCTGCGACGCTCAACATAGTAACCACTCGAAGCTTTGGCAGCGGCCTTTTCTTCAGCCTTGATCTCTGCCAGACGCGCTTTTACCTTTTTCTGCTGCTCCGCATCCTCGACTTGTGTCTCGGCTTGCGCCAGTTCCTCAGCCCAAGCTACGCTAGCACCGGCCCACCAGATCCCTGCGGCTGCCAGCGCAAGACTTATTTTTTTTAACTGCATGTATTTCTCCCGTAAATTTAAAGACTTCCAGCCGCCTGGTCAGTGCAAAACAATCATTTATCCACTACTTTTTGGATTTTAACTGGTGATCAAACCGGACTTTCTCACGACGCTCAATTTGCGTCACCCGGCCATCGTGCACCGTGATTTCAATCGAACCATAGCCGGTATCCTGTTGCACCGCAGAAATCGCGGCAGCCACTACAGACAAAATAGCTTCATCGGCTTGTGCTTCCGGTTTATTTAACACTGTAGACATGGTGCCCCTCACTGCATTGAATGAACGGCATTATTTCAGACTGTTTATATTTTAAAAAATAATTATTAGTTATTTTTATATAATAAAATAGAATATTGTGAATAAAAAAAATCCCGCATTTTTGCGGGATTTTTTTGCAGCTGATGGCAGCGATTTAAAAGTTGTATTGCAGTTGTACGCGCAAAGCATCTGCGGTGAAACTTTGATAATCTTGCGTACCGGCACGGTTACCTGTCACCAGATTATTACGCTTCATACGGTGGTATTCGGCCATGATTTCAACTTCGGGTGCAAGTTGCCACTCAACACCAAGTTCCCAATCATTTACCTCATTTTTCGGAGCGTTAGTTTCAGCTTTGTTGTAACCGTCGAAATATTGCCATTTGATAAATGGGATCAACGTGCCGTTTGTAGCCAAAAATTGGAAGTTATCAATTTTGTACATCGCCTGTACATAACCACCCTGCAGGTGTTTTTCCTCGATTCTATTTTGTGCCAAATCAAGGCCAGGTGTTGTACCCCAGTTCCATTCAGCCTGTAAACCGAACGGTTGAGGGTACATCACAAAACTCACACCCACTCGCTGGTCTTTAAAGCCTTTTGCGTCTGCAACAGCAATCGTCGGTGTTTGCGTCGCCCCAGTGTTGGCTGAAGTACTGACGTTGCTATTTCCGTTGAAATTATAACGGCCGGTGGTCGGTGCATAATCACCACGATACCCTTGGATACCTGCCTCATAAATTTGGCCAGATTCTGTTTTCCATGGATATGTAGCACGGGCTACAACATGGTAATTATCATTGACGTCACTGCGGTTAGCCCCTTGACCATTGTAAAAACCCAATGCCAGCATACCGTAGTTACCAGAATGTTTAAGACCTTTGTCGTTGATTTCCTTGAACAGGGCCTGAACATTCTCAGGGGTATAGTAGTAAAACGCACCCGTATCACGTTCGTCACGTACCGCACTGTTCATCGCATCTACACGATCCATGCTTAAACGGTTTGAAGATGACTGTAGGTTTTCAAAGCCATAAGGCACTTTGGATTGACCTACACGCACTCTGTGTACTCTGGCCTTGTCAATGTTGACATCACCATAAGCATCTCTCAACTGTGCAATATTGTTGGTCCCACTAGCAGAGGATGCAAAATCCGGCTGAATGTAGTAGCTCAGATGATCACCAAAATCACCAAAAATAATGACGCGTGCACGGCGAATCAAGAAATTCTTGTCAGGGTTGATTGAAGTGTCTGTGCCAACTGAACGATCAGACCACAGGTCTACAGGGTTTGCAGCATTGTCACCGTCATCACCAATCATGGCTGTCACGCGGTTTTGCACATACCCACGCATATTGACGCGACTCGTCCAACTCTTGCTTTCTTTTTTCTTCTGAACTTCTACTTCAGTGCTGCGGCCTTTCATCAGCAATGCGCCTTCTTCTTCCGTCAACACGCCTTTACTAATCAATGCCTGGACCAAATCTGTCGTGCTGTCTGCAAATGCACTTGCCTGCAAACCGAATAAACCACAGCCCATGACTGCAGTTGTAATCATTCTTGATAATGTAATGTTCATTCACTGTCCCTGTTAATCTTCATGTGTTTTATCAACGGGTCGTATTTTGAAGCGCGAATATGACACTTTGATGACAAACCTTACACTTTTCTGACAGCGGACTAGTACCCGAAAAAAAAGCCGCCCATGGGGCGGCTTTTTGGCTGCAGAGTCTATTACTAGTGTTCTGCGCGCATGTGTGGGAACAGAATCACATCACGAATGCTGGGGCTATCCGTGATCAGCATCACCAGACGGTCTATGCCGATACCGCAACCACCGGTCGGCGGCATGCCGTATTCAAGGGCGCGGATAAAGTCTGCATCATAGTACATGGCCTCTTGGTCACCCGCTTCTTTGGCTTTGACCTGCGCGTGGAAACGCGCGGCCTGATCCTCTGCATCGTTCAACTCACTAAAGCCGTTGGCCATTTCACGACCGGTAATAAACAGCTCGAAACGTTCAGTGATTTCGGGGTGCTTATCCGAGGCACGGGCCAAAGGCGACACTTCAACCGGGTAGTCAATGATGTAGGTCGGTTGCCACAATTGGCTTTCCGCAGTTTCTTCAAACAAGGACAGCTGCAACGAGCCCAGGCCAGCATGATCAAACGCCTTAACGCCAAACTTGAGCAGTTCTTGACGCAAGAAATCGGCATCGTTGAGCTGTGCCAGGGTGTATTGCGGCGCATACTTCTGAATCGCACCGATGATAGTGAGTCGCTCAAACGGTTTGCTCAGATCGACTTCCTTGCCGGCATAGCTCAATACCGCCGTGCCTCTGGCCGCGATCGCCGCAGCGCGGATACATTGTTCGGTGAAGTCCATCAACCATTGATAGTCGGTATAAGCCGCGTAAAACTCCATCATCGTAAACTCAGGGTTATGGCGTACGCTCAGGCCCTCGTTACGGAAGTCACGGTTGATCTCAGACAGAAAGAGCAACCCTCTGAACTCCAGTC
>CAYTIV010000225.1:0-3103 GCA_964437895.1 uncultured Methylotenera sp. | reverse complement strand
TGCTCTACAAATTGTGAAACGCCAAACTTCTGGTTTTCCAGCAATTCAAAGCCGATGTTGCCGCCTTTAGGCAAACCTTGGGCTGCCAGTTTGAGGCGCACCTGATGCACCTGCTCAGCCGGCACCAGAATGGCATTGCCACCTTCGGCAAACTGATAAGGAATATTGAGTTTATCCAGCTCGGCGACAATAGCGCCACCGTCTTTGTCAGCAAAATTGGAAAACAACACGCGATAATCTGGCTTCTGGCTCCAGAGCCAGAATACGACCATCACAGCGACCACTGCGGCAATGCCTGCCACCAGTAATAGCTTCTGCCCCAGCTGTCCGAACATATTCGAACCGTTGCTGGAATCAGCATTTGTTGTAAGTAAGGCAGCGTCAGCAGCCATCTGAACCTCCATATTTACTACTCGCCGGTGTCTGTGTCAGACCGCCATTCGGTCTGTCGCCTGCCACCTGTGCTCTAAACTGAATGCCCTTGATAGGACACTCTCACATGAACACATTATGCGCTTGTGCCCTGTTTTCAATTTGCCAAATAAGACGGATTAAGGTTGCCTATTTTTGAGAGCGGGTCAGAGGCGGCGATGCTACAGTGTCTACCATGTCAATCAAGGGCTGAATGGCCCCATACGATGAAAGGAGTCCACCATGAACGCAGGCGGTATTGATGCACAGCGCATTACGTCCATGCTGGCACAGTTGCGGGCAGCGGCCCAAAAACCTGAAGGACTGGCGGGCAATGCCATTGCCAATCCGGTACAGAAAACCAATGCGGCCAGCCCAACCAGTCAGGTCAGTTTCAGTGATGCGCTTAAAGCTTCACTGGATCAGGTCAACAATATGCAAGTTCAGTCTGACCAAATGGGCAAGGACTTTGCCATGGGTAATGACAACGTCAGCCTGTCTGATGTGATGATTGCCGGGCAAAAAGCCAACATCGCATTTCAGGCCACGGTACAAGTCCGCAACAAGCTGGTTTCGGCCTATCAAGATATGATGAACATGCAGATTTAATCTGCAGGTATCCACATTAGAGGCCGCTTGCTCACACGGCAGGCGGTTCCCTCACCTCTCCTTGTTCCATCTGATACAACCACGCCAGAATCTCAGCAATCGCCTGGTAAAGCTGGGGTGGAATATGGGTATCCAGTTCTACCTGCATCAACAGGCTCAACAAGGCCTGAGATTCATGCACATACACATCGTGTTCTTTGGCAATCGCCATAATGCGCTCAGCCAGCAAACCACTGCCTTTGGCCACCACGCGGGGCGCCAGGTCACCGGCCTCATAGGCCAGCGCGACCGCAGACTGGGTATACGCTCTATCCTGCTGCATATTGCACCCCCTCAGCTTGCTCGCGGCTGATCTGTAGGGATTCCAGTTTTAGGCCCGCAGATTGCAGGCTCATGGCCAATTTGCTGCGCCCGGACTGCATGGCCTTGAACGACGCAGCCTGCTCAGGGTTCACGCGGATGGTAAACCGGCCATTCACCATGGTGATCTGTACCTTGACCTCACCCAGATGCGGCAAATGCAGGGTCATATCACTCTGCAGGCTGTTCAACGCTGGTTGCTCGGCAGAGTGTGGCGAACCATCACGCTCATCAACCTGCCAGCGCATGGTTTGCCCTGGCCACACTTCACCTTGCCAGACCACACGCTGCTGTTCCAGCACTTGCAACTGCTGCGCCACCATCTCTGGTGGACTAAAATTCGGTTTATTTTGCGGCTCTTGCAACAATTGATGCCAAGGGCGCGCGCCCAGTGTCGCTTCTTTCAGATGCGACTCATAAAACAGCCCTGAGCTGTCGAGTGCATGCTTGAGATCCTGCGCCAGCACTTGTGGCTTTTGTGGACTATGGCTGACCACTTGATGCGACTCCAGCACCGAGGATTCTTGCTGGAACGGATTGGCATTGAGCCAGCGCTGCAAATGGCGGGCGGGATTACTGAGTTCCACCTGGCTGGCTTGGCCTGCCAGCTGGTTGAGCAAGGTGGCTTCTGGGGTGTCGGCATGCTCGCCGCCCAAATCGGTCAACAAGCCGGTTTCGCCCAATCTGGCAGAAGATGCACCGCCGGTTTGTACCCCCCATTTCACTTGCGGCAAAGCGGGATCTGTCTTGCTTTGCGGCGCTTGCGCCAGCCCCATGAATTGCATATTCAGCGTTTGCTGCTGCGCCAAATAGGCCGGCAACTGCATCTGAACAAGCACAGGGGGTTGATGCGGGAGTTGTATCTGGACTTTGTAGGCCGCCAGTTCAGCCGTATTGGCAGCGGCAGCCTCTTTTTGAACGATGAGGCCGGTAAACTGGGTGCCGGGGCGCATGCGTTCCCACAATGGCGCCTCAGACTGGGTGCCCTCGACCGGCATGATCGAGGATATCGCACGCAAATTCTCCGTTTCACTCGCGATGAAACGTTGGGTGAGCACTTGCGGGATGGGCAACATCTAAAGAATGTCCGGCGGCATGCGGGCGTGTAACTGGGCGTCAAAAATCATGTCGGTAATCTTGTGCATGACGGGATAGAGCAAATTTCTGATTTCACCGTCATCAGACAGGATTTTTTGCACCAGCACTTGCTTGCGTGCATGTTGTTCTGGGCTCAGCTTGGCCGATTGCAAACGCAGGCCCTGCTCCAGGGTTTTGATGCCATCGATATTGAGCATATAGGACTGCTCAAGCTCGGTGACCTTCTCCCAGGCATCCTGACGCGCTGCGATCAGCATTTGCTCCATGATTTTGGAGGCTGATTCATAAGTATTAATTAATGCTGCTGACATCTTAAACTCCTGCCACCGCCATTTGCTGATAAGACTGTGCTTTTAATGCCACGAGGCTATCCAGGGCGACCTGCGACTGTGGCGTTTTCTTGGCCCCTGACTTTTCCAGTTCGTCCCATGCCCCTTTCAATTCCATCAACAGGGTCTGGATCTCATTGATCTTGTCGATATCCTGATGCAGATTGGCCTTCATCAGGGCACGAATCATATAGACATATAAATTGTCCAGGTTATTGGCAATCTGGCCACCGGTGCGCTGGTCTAAAGTGGCGCGCAAACCGTTGTCAATAATCGAGATCGCCTGGGTGATATAG
>CAYTIV010000224.1:0-3105 GCA_964437895.1 uncultured Methylotenera sp. | reverse complement strand
TTCGTAGCCTTCATGACTATTGAATTTGTTGCCGTAATAGCCGCTCATGCCATCACGCTCATAAATCGTGCCATAACTCACCATCGGCCATCCATAGTTCTTGCCGCGCCTGACTAGGTTAATCTCATCCCCACCGCGTGGTCCATGGTCAGTCAACCAGAGCTCATTGCTTTCACGGTCAAAATAGAGGCCACCAGACGGTGAGCGAAAACCAGAGGCAAACACTTCTGCACTTAACCGTTGTAAGTCGATACGCACCACTTTACCCAATGAAGTGGTTTTATCTTGCACACGGTCCGGCTTTGAAAAGTCGCCCAGGCTGAGATAAAGCGTACGGTCATTCTCTCCCAGGGCTAGCTTACCGCCCACCTGATGACCAAGAATCGGCTCTTTGATGGCCGGGCGGCTGATGTAGATCTCACGATTAAAGCTGAGCTCGCTGTTTTCAGCATCGACCCCAAACTCACTGACGGCCAACCGCACCCCGTTATTAGCCTCATCCCAAGCAGTATAGGCCACATAGAGGGTATTGCCCACCAGCAAAGAATCCTTCACGCCAGATAGCTCTCGGCAATACACCAGTGCCTTACTGCTGCTTTCATCCGCAGAGGACTCGCCACCGGGAATAAATTTGGCTAATGGTTTACCCGGCTTCACTAGCTCAAGGTGTTCGTTTTGCCTGACAAAAAATACATCCCCGCATTTGCTGATGAATAAAAAAAGCTTCTTATCGAGTCGCTCAAAAGGCCCTGTCGGGTACTGATCCTCAAAAGGCAGTTTGTATTCGTGTAAAAGTTGCGTCCCAAACACGGAGACGATTCTAGGCGGCTCTGGCTCTTTTTTGGCCGCCAGCTCTGCGGCGGCACCTTCACTGCCAGACAGCAGCAGCGACGGCACCACGCCATCCCCGGCCGACACCCACGTTGCGACAACGCCCAACACCCACAGCAAAAGTGCAACTATCCATCGCCCGTCAGCTAACTGAATCCAGCGTTTATAGCATGTGTTTAACAAAAGCTTGTTCTCCAGGCAGGTATCTTTTTTTCGAGCCTCACACTTGAGAAAAGTTTACATACACCAGGTTTGTTTTTTATTTATTAATTTAAAATCAATAAATTATTTATTTTTATTAATGTATTTAGTGATATAAATTTTAAGCAATAAGGCCACAATCATCACTGCCCATGCCATCAGTATCAGCCGAATAAAGGCAGAAAACGTATCCGGCAGACACAGCGTGGCCAACGCATTAACATCACTATCACAGCCAAAAGCGACGACGGCAAAAGCAAACCCCGGCCCCAGATGTAATATGCTCAACCCATAAATCAACCCACGTAACACTCACCCACCTCACCCTCAATACACTCATACCGTTTAATGCGCGTACATTAAACTTTAACTCAATCACTCATCCCTTTGAAAATATTATATATTCCACCGGTATAGTTAGCTTGAAACGAACTCGCCTTCACACCAGCCGCCAGCTCCATCTCATAAGGCACGCGATCATAGGCATAAAAAAAGCGTCCGCGCTGCACGCAACGCTCGCACGGGCTGTTCTCATAACTGTAAACATCGACCAGCGCCTCTCCCGTGCCCTGAATTTTTTGCTGATGGTAGCCAGCCAGAATCACTTTGCTAATGACCACGCCGGGCGCTGTGCGGATATCCCAGGTGACAGCATCATAAGCCATCAGCCCCAAAATCACGGGTGCACTATCATCTGTCAGGTTCACCACCACAGTGCGCTGATCAGGCGCCGTGGCCAAGCTGGGAACGCAAGGCTTGGCTGCCGGCTGCGCGGACGACTTCACACCGCCTGATGCAGGTGCACATGTCGCCCACCATGGCTGTTTTTCAGCAGACTCAGTCACTGCGCCTTGATACACCCCGACCACATGGAGCGCCGGCTGCCCGGCGACATGCGGCTTAGGGCCACCTTGGTGGGTAATGGTGGTGGGTGCCACTGAGCAACACGCCTCTAGCAGCACACACAGGCTCACCAATGGCGCATATTTTAAAATAGTCACAGCATGCATGGGGCAAGCCCTTTAACGATTACATGCCTGCGATTAATCTATGAAATCCGCACGCTGGCAATAGCCTGTTAGAGCTATATGCCAACCTCGCTCAACGCTTGATGGCAAGCACCAGCACCCCTACGGCCACCAAGGCCACCCCGCTCCACTCGCGTGCACTCAAACGCTCACCGAGAAACACACAGGCAAACAGGGCGACTAAGACGAGGCTCAATTTATCTACCGGCGCGACTTTTGCCGCCTCGCCCATTTGCAAGGCTCGAAAATAACACAGCCAGGATGCGCCTGTTGCCAGCGCCGATAAGCCCAAAAACAACCATGTGCGCACCGGCAATGTCAGTGGGTTACTCCACTTGCCCGCTAACCAGACAAAGGGCGCCAGCACCAGCGTAATCAATACCGTGCGTATCAACGTCGCCAAATCAGAATCCACCCCTTGGATGCCAATTTTGGCAAAAATCGCCGTCATCGCCGCAAAGCAGGCGGATAACAAGGCCCATAAAAACCAATCATTCAACATATTCACTCCCTCTTAATGGGCGGTGCCTTTGCGAAACACCAGCAGATCCAGTACTAATGCCAAAATAAACAGCGTCCACGCCAAACCTTGCGTCACTTTAGCAAAACGCTGATAGCCGATCTCGTTATTTCTGATGTCGTAATGATCAACGATGACAGAAAGCATGCTCAGCGAAGCCGAGACCATGGCCATATAAATCAACCAAGCGGGCTCGCCATGAAAATGCGTGCCTGGGCTACGCTTACCAGGCACGTAGATATCATCCAGCCATACACCGAACGTACCATACGCCAGCAGGATAGCGGAAAGGATGAGGTACCAGATGCGCGTAGACAACTCTATTTGGTTAGGGTGATGTGTCATGAGGGTTTCAAAAGATATTAGGCAAGCAGCTGACATCTCGTTGTTGCCCATAGAACGTGGCGAGCCAGATGCCCCCCATGACATTCAAAAGTAAAAAAGCCTTTTTTAGAATATGGCTCACGGCAGATCTCTTTCCGCGCTCCCAATATAAGACCGTATACCATGGCGCAACCACTGCCA
>CAYTIV010000223.1:0-3157 GCA_964437895.1 uncultured Methylotenera sp. | reverse complement strand
AGGCGGAAAGCCGGTAATCACGCTAAATGAAGGATTGCATTGCAAAATGATGCCCTGGTTATCGGTGATAAAGATGGCATCGTGGGCATGGTCAAACACACTGGAGGAGACTTGCAAGCGATCGTGGCGGGCTTGAATCTGCGAAACAATCACTCGCAACCGGCTGCGAATCTTGAGCATGTTGGCAATCAATCTGTGCGGTATTGCCGTCACCTGGTCTTCGGCAAAATCACCACTTTCAATCCGCATCAGTAACTGTCTCGCGGTTTCCGGGTCGCCGCCCAGCGGGTTTAACACAAAGCGCTGCAAGCCGCTGACAATCGCTATGACGATCACCAGCGTGAGTACCAGCGTAATCATCATGGCCGGCGATAAGGCGCCCAGCGCAGACCAATAGGCTTCACGCCAAGGGTAGACGATGTTGATCTCAAAGTCCCACTCTGGCACGGCGCGGCTGACTTTTTTCCAATGCTGCGTGTCTTGCAAGGCTAGTAATGCGTGCTGTTTGTCTATGCCGGCCGTCAGAAAACGAATGCTGCCATGACTGTCGGTGATGGCGACAAAGCCTTTTTCCATAAACCCCCACTGGCGTATGGCCTGGTCTATCGCGTTAAAATCCAGTTTATAGCCCACATACCAGGCGCCAATCAATCGGCCTTTTTCGTCCTGCATCGGTTCGTAGCGCGATAAATAAGGCTCGCCCAGAATATCTACCACGCCATAAAACATATCGTTATTGCGCAATTTTTCGATGGCTTTGCCACTCGGGTTCAGTTCGGTACCAAAGGCATTGCTGCCATCCGCTTTTTTGACATTGGTGGCCACCCGCAAGAATTGCCCGCCACGTTTAACGAAAATGGTTGCGGTGCCGCTGCCGATGCGCGTCACGGCATCGACCAATAAGGTTCTGCCGGTTTGCTCAGTTTCGCCAAAGCGCAGATTGGGGATGGTGGTCCCCATCAGGTCTGTCACGCCGTGCAGATTAGGTGCCCCCTCTACAGCGGCATATTGCTTGAGCAGCGCCATGCTGGATAACACATGTTCACCGACCAGTGTTCTGGAGGTAATGAGCAGATTGCTCAGCTTTTGGGTTTCGTCCTCGGCTTTGGTTTCGATGTTGCTGAGATGCTGATTAAAGACATAGCTGAATGAAAGGATGCCTATCAGCAACCCGAGCGCAGCCAGTGGCAACAGAATTTTTCTGAACAGTGCGTAATGCTTCATTTTGAATGTAATAATTATTATGTAAACCTAACCCCATACCCATCTTTTATACAGGGGATTAACGCTTGCCGCAATCATCTGAACATATGTTAATTTATGTATGTTTGATCTGGTTTTGAGCTGATAAACGCTGGGCTGGTGCCGCTTGTGGTCGTCAAAAGCGATCAGGCGTGTGCAGTGCCGCACATTTTCATCCGTGGGAAAGAAAAATTGATTTCAAATCAATCGATTAACGCGTAAAATGCGCTTCTTTCTAGCAAGCTGGTCACCCGCGTGGAAATCTACACCTCCCTTACTGCCAAACCTGTTAACAGCTACCGTCCTTACTGGGCCAAACGCTTCGGTACTGCCCCCATGCTGCCGATGAGCCGTGCCGAGATGGATGCGCTGGGCTGGGACAGTTGCGACATCATTCTGGTCAGTGGGGATGCCTATATCGATCACCCTAGCTTTGGGGTGGCATTGATTGGGCGTCTGCTCGAAGCGCAAGGCTTTAGGGTGGGGATTATTGCCCAGCCAGACTGGCAATCGGCGCAACCGTTCAAAGTGTTGGGCAAACCCAATCTGTACTTTGGCGTCACGGCTGGCAATATGGATAGCATGGTCAACCGCTATACCGCCGACCGTAAAATCCGCTCAGACGATGCCTACACGCCGAATGCCGAAGCCAATAAACGCCCGGATCGTGCGGTGCTGGTGTACTCTCAGCGCTGTAAGGAAGCCTATCCTGATGTGCCCTTGGTCATTGGCAGTATCGAAGCCAGTTTGCGCCGAATTGCCCACTATGATTACTGGTCAGACAAGGTACGTCGCTCCATTCTGATTGATTCCAAAGCGGATATTCTGCTTTTCGGCAACGCCGAGCGTGCGATTGTGGAACTGTCTCATCGGCTGGCGCGCGGTGAGGCGGTGCAAGTCATTCAGGATATCCGTGGTACGGCTTTTATACGCAAACAGGTGCCTGAAGACTTTGTTGAGGTGCCCTCGACGCGGCTGGACCGCCCTGGCGTAGTCGACAAACACGAAGATCCCTATGCTATGAAAATGGGCAAAGGCGATGCCAGTTGTGCCACCGAAGGCAGCAGTGAAACTGCGCCCACCATCAGCCTGCCATTGCCGCTCAAGGCGGCTAAAGTGCCTCGCGAGCGTCAAGTCATCCGCATGCCGTCTTACGAAGAGGTGGTGAATGACCCCGTCATGTACGCACATGCGTCACGGGTGCTGCATTTGGAGGCCAATCCCGGCAACGCCCGCGCACTGGTACAAAAACATGGTCAGCGTGAAGTCTGGCTCAATCCACCGCCGATTCCGCTTACGACCAAAGAGATGGATTATGTCTATGATCTGCCGTATGCGCGCAAACCGCATCCCGCCTATGGTGACGCGAATATCCCGGCCTGGGAGATGATCCGTTTTTCGGTCAATATCATGCGGGGCTGTTTCGGTGGCTGTACGTTCTGCTCGATCACCGAACACGAGGGCCGTATTATTCAGAGCCGCTCTGAGGATTCTATCCTGCGCGAAATCGAGGAAATCCGTGACAAGGTGGATGGGTTTACCGGCGTGATTTCGGATCTGGGCGGGCCAACCGCCAATATGTATCGCTTGTCTTGCAAATCCGAAGAGATCGAGAAAAACTGCCGCAAGCTGTCCTGCGTCTACCCCGGTGTTTGTGAAAACCTCAATACCGACCATTCGGCGCTGATTCAACTGTATCGCAAGGCGCGCAATTTGCGTGGGGTCAAAAAAATCCTGATAGGCTCAGGCCTGCGTTACGACTTGGCCGTCAAGTCACCCGAGTATGTCAAAGAGCTGGTACAGCATCATGTGGGCGGCTATCTGAAGATCGCGCCCGAGCATTCAGAAGAGAATGTGCTGAGCAAAATGATGAAGCCTGGCATGGGCGCCTATGATGAGTTCAAGCGCATGTTTG
>CAYTIV010000222.1:0-3164 GCA_964437895.1 uncultured Methylotenera sp. | reverse complement strand
AATAAACGAAAATGTCTCTTATCGGCATCTGATGATTTGAGGATTCGATATTCCATGCCGCTTGCAACAGCAATTTGTTGGGCAAAATCGCTCTTGGCTTGTACCACCGCATCTTCGATTTGATTATCTGCTTTTACCTCGACTATAACGTATTTGAGGCTACCATCTGGTTCTTCACGTTGGAAAATGAAGTCTGGGTAGTAGCTGCGCACCGTCCGCGAGTCTGGGTCAATGTACTGGATGAAGAAGTCAGACTGGCCGTGGGTCAGCATGCCGGTGAAGTAGATTTTCTTCACACGCTGCTCGCGCAGCAGATCCCAGAACAGCCAGTTTTCCGAGCCGGAGTCGAAGCAGTAGGTGTCTAGGTGGAAGCTTTTGGCGCGCTCCTCGTCCTTGATCTGGGTGTCGCTCATGCGGACGATCTTGTCCTTAGCCGCCGACACCTCGTAGTAGCCGTTCGGGGGCGGCTTGATCAGATCGACCTCGTGTTCTTCGGTTTGCTGCGACTCGTCGAGGTCGTAGAGCTGGCGAAACAGGCGCGGGATGATCTCGTCGTACAGCAGCTCGTTGAATTCGTTGGTGACGGCGACCAGTTCGGCGGTGCCTTCCTTGGTGGCTTCGAGCAGTTCCTCGATCTCCAGCGGGGTGCGATTGAGGTAGCGCGACACTTCGGCCACCAACGTCAGCGGCGAGAAGAGGCGCTGCTCGCGCCGGTCGGTTAGGTCGAAGGTGCGGCTGCCCGAGGCGTGGGCCGTGTCGGCGGCGGTCAGCCCGTCCTGCTGTGTTTCGATCAGTCGGTACTTCTCGACCAGCGGTCCCCAGGTTTCCTTGCTAGCGCGGTCAAGGCCCAGGGCTTGGCCGGGCACAAGTTGCTTTTCGCGCATCTGATACTGCTTTCGCACGCGCACTAGCTTGATCTTAACCGGCGGCTCAACCACGCGCACTTCCACACGATCCTTGTCCTTACCCGTCTTTTGCAGCTCGTCGGCGCTGATACGGAAGTTCTGTTGCAATTCGTCGTTCAAGTTTTTGAGGTTGCTATCCGAGAGGAAGACGTGGCCGGTATGTTGGGCCTCGCCGATGGCACGCAGGCAGCGCATGGTGGCTTGCAGCACAAACACCTTGGACTTTGGCTCGCGAAACAGGCCCACGCCAAACAGAGAGCGGCAATTCCAGCCCTCGCGCCCTTTGTTGACCAGCAGGATGAACTGCTTCTCCGAACCTTCAGTATCGAGACGGTTGAACTCGCGGATGTCATCGTTGGTGGTGATCTTGCTGTCACCCACGTTGACCAGGATACGCGAGGTGGGGATGCCGTGTTTGAGCAACGCACGCTCGACGGCAGGCTTCAGCTCTTCCGTCAGTTCTTCCACGGTGGCCGCAAAGAACGCCAGCTTGGGCAGCAACCCTTCCGGGCGCAGCTCGCTCGATTCCTTCAAGAAATTCTCGATGGCGATATCGACAAACTCGTCGGTGCGGGTGTTGGCGTAGCCGTGTAGGATCACCTTCTTGAGAAAGCCCTTGTCGATGGCTTCCTTCAGGCCGTAGGCGTAGACCACTTCAGGTAACACCTCGCGTCCCACGTAGGGTGTGCCTGTGTAGTTGTAGCACGCCACCACCCGTGTGCCCGCGCTCTTCAGGCTGGCGGCCAGGATGTCGATGGTGGTGCGCAGACTGGTGTCGGTTTCCTTCGCGCCGACGCCCATGTCTTTGGCCAGCGCCTTGCCGAAAGCGTGGTGTGCTTCGTCCACGTAGATACCCAACTGCTCCAGGCGGCGCAGCTTCTCGAAGCGCTGGTTGGTGGTCAGTTCGCCTTCTTCTTCCGGCTGATCGAAGTTGTAGAGATCGGCGGCGTCGGCATAGACGCCGGTGGCCGAGAGCGTTTTGCCGGTTGAGCCGAACAGCTTGTCAACGGAAGTTTTCTCCTTGTGCTGGCGCTTGAGGATAATCTTCTGCGTGTTCGAGACGATGATGTTGAAGCGCGAGCGATCCAGCGTGTCCAGCGAGGCGCTCGCTTCTTCGAGGTAGTGGAAGCGCAGGTGCGTGGTCAGGAAGTTGACGTACTCCGGCGGCACCACGCGGGTGAGGTCGAATGCCTCAATCTCCTTCAGCGATTGCAGCACCGTCTTGTCCGGAGCGAATACCAGCGCGTTGTGGCAGTAGCGTGTGTCCTTCTCGAATTTATTTCCGAGCAGGAACTCGTAGAAGACGCAGGTCGCCATCAGAATGGTTTTACCCGTGCCCATCGTCAGTGCGAAGATGTAATTGGGGTAAGTGCGCGAGTTCTTGCGCATGGCCACGAACACGGCCTTGTACTGATCCTGTGTGATCTTGTCGAACAGGCCGACCTGGCCGGCGCTACCCGACACCACGCCGCCTTCGGCGCGGTCAGCGAAGCGGCCTTGCTTCTCGAACCACTGCTGGAAGATTTCCTCGACCTTGGCGTTGCCGAGAAACTCCTTCAGAAAGACGTACGTTTCCAGCGCCTCGAACTGCGGCTGGCGCAGAAAGGCTTTGGGGTTGCGCTCCGGGTTGTTGAAGTCGAGGAACTTGCGCGTCAGCTCTTTGTAATGCTGGCGGATGGTGCCTCGGTTAGCCTGATAGAACTGCCAGAGAAACTGGAAGAAGGCGAAGTCGAGCGAGGCGTTCACCGCCTTGGCTACGCGTTTAGTCGCCATTGGCCACGCTCCCTTCCCACGACTCCGACAGCAGATCGGTGATTTTCACGCGGATGGTGCCCGCGTCATCCGGCACCTTGTACGTGCCTTTGACCATCTCGTTCTTGCCCGGAATGTCCACCACCGCCGGTTGCAGTACCGCGCCATCGTAGTTCCAGTCGATCAGCACAGACTCTGCCAGTTCCTTCCAGTCCTCAACCGATTCCTTTTGCAGCGAGAGCTTTTGCAGCAGGTTCATCGGGTAGAACTTCTCAATGACCAGCTCGCCCTTCCGAATGAACACCTTGGCCTGTGAGTCGCGTTTGAACTCCAGGTCAACCTTGTCGCGCAGGATATCTACCACTTCCACGTCGATCTTGAAGGGCTTGGTGGCCAGTTCCAGTTCCGCCCGCAGGGTCGGCTCGTGCCCCATGCAGATCAGGGTGATCTTCTGTCGTCTGCAATTTAACTCAAGTCCAACATCAATATAAATCAAAGATTTACAAA
>CAYTIV010000221.1:0-3172 GCA_964437895.1 uncultured Methylotenera sp. | reverse complement strand
GCTGGCCAGAACAAGGCATGAAAATACAGGATATCCTTGCCGATAAAGTGATACAACTCCGTCGATGCGTCTTGTTTCCAATATTCGTCAAAATCGAGCCCGGCTTTGCTACACAAGTTTTTAAAGCTGGCCATGTAGCCAATCGGCGCATCTAGCCAGACATAGAAATACTTGCCTGGAGCATCTGGAATCTCGAAGCCAAAATATGGCGCATCACGCGAAATATCCCAATCGGAAAGCTTGTTTTCACCAGCTTCCCCCACCCACTCACTCATTTTATTGGCGGCTTCCGCCTGCAAGGTGCCAGAGCGGGTCCAGTCACGCAGAAAATCGGCACACTCACTCAACTTGAAGAAATAATGCTCGGTCTCCTTGCGCACAGGCGTCGCCCCGGATACCGCAGAGTAAGGATTGAGCAGATCGGTCGGGCTGTAGGTGGCACCACAGACCTCACAGTTATCACCATACTGGTCTTTGGCATGACACTTGGGACACTCACCTTTGATAAAGCGGTCTGGCAAGAACATGCTTTTGACTGGGTCAAAATACTGCTCTATGGTCTTGGTCGCGATTTTTCCGTTGGCTTTTAAAGCGCGATAAATGTTGCCTGATAACTGGCGGTTCTCATCCGAGTTGGTTGAGTAGTAGTTGTCAAACTGCACCAGAAACTCGGCAAAGTCTTGGCTGTGTTCGGCATGCACTTTTTCAATCAGCGCTTCTGGCGTAATGCCTTCTTTTTCGGCACGTAACATGATAGGCGTACCATGGGTATCATCGGCACAGACATAATGAACGGTATGACCCTGCATCTTCTGAAAACGCACCCAGATATCGGTTTGAATGTACTCCACCAAATGCCCGAGATGGATGCTGCCATTGGCATAAGGTAAAGCGGAGGTCACCAGAAGTTTGCGTGTCATGTAAACAATGCCAGAATAAAAAATGACTATTTTAGCAAAGCCCTCGCTTTTAAGCGAAACCTAAAATCAGTGCCCTGCCCAAAAAACTCTGCATGACGAAGCGATTGGCTTGGAGTAGAATTCCCGATTTATTTAGTCAGGCATTCAGGCAGGCATTTCAGCATGGCGATCAGCGAACTCATCATTCAAAGCACCTTGAAACTGTGCGTAGACCCCAACACCGGCAAAGATTACATCAGCGCTAAATCCATCAAGAACATTCAAATCAACGGCAACCACGTCAGCCTAGATGTCGTATTGGGCTACCCCGCACTGAGCAAACTGGACGCGATTCGCACCCAAGTGACGGAAGCCCTCAAAGGCATAGATGGTATCGAAGGCATACAGGTCAATGTCGGCAGCCGCATTGTGGCACACAGCGCGCAGCGTGGCGTCAACCTGCTACCCAATGTTAAAAACGTGATCGCCGTTGCCTCTGGCAAAGGCGGTGTCGGCAAATCCACCACCTCCGTCAACCTGGCACTGGCACTGGCGGCCGAAGGCGCAACCGTCGGCTTGCTGGATGCGGATATCTACGGCCCCAGTCAACCACAAATGCTGGGCATCTCAGGTCGCCCAGACAGCGCGGATGGCAAAAGCATAGAGCCTATGCGCGCCCATGGCATCCAAGCGATGAGCATAGGCTTTCTGGTCGATACCGATACGCCCATGGTCTGGCGTGGCCCTATGGTCACAGGCGCGCTTGAGCAGTTATTGCGCGACACCCGCTGGCAAGATTTGGACTATCTGGTGATTGACTTACCGCCAGGCACAGGGGATATCCAACTGACGCTGGCGCAGAAGATTCCCGTCACTGGCGCCATTATTGTCACCACACCACAAGACATCGCGCTGCTCGATGCGCGCAAAGGCCTGAAGATGTTTGAAAAAGTGGGCATCCCGATTCTGGGCATCGTCGAAAACATGAGTACGCATATCTGCTCCAACTGCGGCCACGAAGAACATATCTTTGGCGCTGGCGGCGGCGCCGTCATGGCCAATGACTACCATGTCGACTTGCTGGGTAGCTTGCCGCTAGACATCAACATCCGCATGCAGGCAGATGGCGGCCAACCTACCGTGGTGGCCAGCCCCGACAGTGCAATCGCCAACAGCTACAAGGAAATCGCACGCAAGGCAGCCAGCAAAATCGCACTGGCCAGCCTAGACCACAGTGCAAAATTCCCTAACATCGTCATCCAGAAAACCTAAACCGCCATACAGGAATCCACTCTATGTCACTGCGCAAACATCATATCGCCGAAAGCCTGATGGGTGCGCAGTATGAATCCATGGATGAACACATGCAGCGTGTGGCGCGCCATATTACCGACCGTGATACGGTCTCCCGCAATCTGGCTACGCACCATACGCATGAAATTCCCAGTCGCGGCCAACGTGCCGCCGACGCCATGGCCCGCTTTGGCGGATCATGGACGTTTATTGGCATCTTCGTGCTGGTACTGATCGCCTGGGTGATTTTGAACTCGGTGATTCTGATGCGCTACGACCGTGCGTTCGACCCCTACCCTTACATCCTGCTCAATCTGTTTTTATCCATGCTCGCCTCTATCCAGGCCCCTATTATTCTGATGTCGCAAAACCGTCAGGCCGAAATTGACAGACGCCAGGCTGAGCACGACTACGAAGTCAATCTGAAGGCCGAACTGGAGATTCTGTTACTGCATAAAAAAATGGATCACTTGCGTGAACAACAATGGCAGGAGTTGATCACCATGCAGCAACAACAAATTATGTTGCTGGAAAAATTGCTGATTGATAAACAGCCAACGCAGCCCTCCTAGCAACCAGCAACCTCCTAGCAACGCGCAATAAAGACCACCCATAAAAAAACCACAAAGCCATGCTTTGTGGTTTTTTTATATCGCTAGCTCGCGTTTAATGACCTAGCGTCCAATCATAAGGTCAAGCCAGCGTTGGCGCGATGCTAGCCTACGAGCGACAACGCTGCGTAAAACAAACCATAAAGACCAATGATTTAGTTCAACACGACGCCATAACAATACACATCAACCCCATTCGGTGACTGAATCAGCGTAGCGGGAATCGCTACCCCTTGACGCCAGTGATCCACCGCCTCCTGCTTGCCAGCGCCCGTCACCAAAAACATCACCTCTTGCGTATTGTTCAAACGGTTTTGGCTAATAGTGATGCGGTCTGCCGGTGGTTTGGGTGAATTGAACACAGGCACG
>CAYTIV010000220.1:0-3191 GCA_964437895.1 uncultured Methylotenera sp. | reverse complement strand
GCAGGATATCCACCGCAATACGGTCCAGCATGCTGGGGCAGAATGGCCGCCAGCGCTCACGGTATTTAATCTGCGCATTGATGCGATCAGCCACGCCAGGAAAACTCGGGTCCCCCAGAATACTGCGGCAGCCCAATGCGCGCGGACCAAACTCCATACGCCCCTGGAACCAAGCCAAAGGATGACCGGCGGCCAGCAGCTCTGCGGCTTTGCGCGGACCATCGGCCACCCGCGTAAACACCGGCTTGGCCGGATGCGCCTCACAGGCAGCGATACACTGTTCATTGGTGTAAGCCGGCCCCAGATAGGCATGCGCCATCTTGTGTATGGTTTCACCGGCCAGGTGTGCAGCGTAAGTGGCCGCCCCCAGGCTGGTGCCGTTGTCGCCAGAGGCTGGCTGCACAAACAGTTCTTTCACATGTGGCAAAGCGATAATACGCTGATTGAGTTTAACGTTCAGCGCGACACCGCCGGCCATGGCAATTTTGCCCGTCTCGCGAATGATATCGCCCAGGTAATATTCAATCATCTGCAACGCCAGGTCTTCCAGCAGCTTTTGCACGCTGGCGGCGTAATGAATATAGGGGTCGTCGATCTCGTCACCTTCACGCTTAGGCCCCAGCCACTCGATCAGCTTGGGCGTGAAATAAAAGCCTTTACCCTTCTCTTTGTAACGGCGTAAGCCGACTACATTGACGTACTCGGTGTTGACAATCAATTCGCCATTTTCAAATTTGGCCAAACGACTCAGATCATACTTGTTAGGATCGCCGTAAGGCGCCATGCCCATGACCTTGAACTCGCCATCCAACATCTCAAAACCCAGATACTCGGTAATGGCGCCATAGAGCCCGCCCAATGAATCTGGATCGTAGAATTCTTTGATTTTGTGGATCTTGCCGTTTTCACCATAGCCAAAAAACGTCGTGGCATACTCACCTTTGCCGTCAATGCCGACAATAGCGGTTTTTTCTTGGAAGCCACTGAGATGATAGGCACTGGAAGCATGCGCGAGGTGGTGCTCTACGGGCACATACTTGGCCTTGGTCAGCCCAAGGTCTTGCATCAGCTTGAGTGATTTGTCGCGATTGCGACGGAAGCGACGGTTACCGTTGAAAATGGCATCCAGCGCACGGTCCGGCGCATACCAGTAACGTTTGGCGTAATGCCAGCGTGCGGCAGAAGTGAGCGGAATCTCACCGTAAGGAAACGCCACGACATCCACCTGGTCAGGCGTAATACCTGCTTGCTGCATGCAGAATTTGGCCGCTTCATAGGGCCAGTGGTTCTTGGCGTGCTTGTCACGGATAAAGCGCTCTTCCTCCGCGGCAGCCACAATCTTGCCATCCACTAGGATGGCCGCAGAAGCATCATGCCCCAAGGCACCGGATAAACCTAAAACAATCATGCAGAAACTCGCGTAATGATTAAATCGAATGGATTAAATGGAAATGCCCGCCAGCTTGAGCGGTGCATGATCCGGATAGATCTGTTTGAATCTGTCCACTAGCGCATTATACAGTGAAGTATCCTGTTTCCAATTTTGCAGCAGGCGACGCAGATCTTTGCCATGCGCACGCAAGGCGAGCCAGGCACACCCATGCTGCTGCATGCTGTCCAGATCCATGACGATCACCTGCCCCTGCGCGGCGATCTGCAAGTTGGTCGCTTTGAGGTCGCCGTGAGAAATCTGCAGCAGATACCACTGATAGCACAGCATGACCAGTTGCGTGATCGCCTGGTCACGTAACTGCACGTCTTGTGTGCGGGCAAAAAACTGCATGGCATCTGGCCAGTCACTGTAGGCCGCCACATAATAGGCGCGACCACGCAGCAGGCCATAAGCGCGGCGCTCGTACATGAGCAGCGGTTGCGGTGTGTTGAAACCGTAATATTGCAGGCGATGGGCATTGCGCCATGAGGCCGCCGCCCGGCTGGGGCGCCAGGCACGGCCAAGTGCGTGCCACCAGTGCTTGATGTTATAGCGCTTGATCACGACGTCATGGTCTTGCAACTGGGTGTGTACGACGGTGCAGGTATTGCCGGGTTTGAGTACCTGCCCCACATGCATCGCCACTTCCAGCGCGGGGAGATCGCTCATATGCAAGCCGCCTGCCGCACTCACCGCCTGCGCAAAGTGGCCTTGCTGTTGCCACTGCACGTCGGTACAAGGGCGGAAAATCTTGCGCGTCACATAATGGCGGACTTCGGCCGCCTTCAGCTGCTTGGCCAGCGCCAGCAACGGCTGTGCCGCATGGCTCGCGGGCCAGCCACGCGCCTGCTCGTAAGTGCTCAACAGCGTGTCGGCCCAAGCCTGCTGATCCAGCACACGCATCTTGGAAATCAACACGGCGAGTTGCCGGTAAGCCTGGCGCTGACTGAGTGCGCGGCGCTGGATGCCATCACCATCCAGTGACCATACGGTATCGGCCGTGAGCAGAAAGTTTTTCAGGTGCAGATCTGTCTGCAACAGTCCAGCCGCATGTTGTAAAGCCAAGGTACGTACCAGCCGTTGCAACAACGGCAGTCGCTGCGCCTCTGGCCAATGTTGATAACACTGATCTGCGTTTTCAGCCGGGCTGATCGCCTGATAAATCAGCACACAGGCCGACTGATCCGCTGTGTGCCCTTGCCATAACAGCGGCGGCGTCGGCACGTGGGCCTGCATCAACCAGCGCACCCCCTGGGCATCGCGCGCGGCATAACGCTCGGCCTGTTTACCCACAAACACCTTGGCAAAAACCGCCAACGCTGGCGCATCGTCCCGCTGCCACTCGGCTCGGAATACCCAGCGCCGGCCAGGCAAAATACGCACCGCGGTGAGGCCCGTTAACCGCGACGGGTCTGACAACGTCAGACACTCCTGCCCGGCCTCCACCACGACTGCGGGGCAGCGGTCTGGATCGACACGCGTGCGACTGACACTAGCGACATCCGAGCCAGTGACCTGCTGCACCATTAGCGGGACTTCCACCACTGAGACAGCGACTGCCACCAGCCTGGCTGCGCAGAGAAGAGTTTTTTGGCACGCTTGTCACGCTTTTTAGTCATTTTTCTCACTTGCGCCTTGGTGGCGGCATCATCCTCCGGACGCGCCACATACAAGGTATGACGCGATTCACCTGCAGCATTCGGAATCGGCAACGCCTGATAGTAATACAGGGCAATGGAGCGACGCGTGATACCGTCTG
>CAYTIV010000219.1:0-3196 GCA_964437895.1 uncultured Methylotenera sp. | reverse complement strand
CACAAAACGTGAGCTGCTGCGGGATTCGGACAGTCGCTCCCTCTCCTCTTATTTTATCTCCGCTACTCAGCGTGATGAATGGGATGACTCTCGCCAAACTCACATTGCATCAATGTGGATAATTCAAAAACCAAACCCGGCTCATTCACTTAACGGACGACTGCAGTCGCATGGTGTGATGGGCCCCATCTGCCGCGCCGAGTAGCGCAGACAAAGTGAGGGCTTTCGGCCATCGGCTGTTCGAGCTCCGCAACAAGCCACGTGGTGTGTGGCTTGTCAGGGCGAGTTTCGATGGCCGCGCACTTTGACGAGCAACGGAGGAAATAAGCGGAAGTTGGGGTGCACTTTCTTTTGGTGACTTGTTCTTTGTGCAAGCAAAGAAAAGTCACTCGCCGACAAGGCGAAACAAACCCAGCCCCCAGCATAAAAATGACCGCCAACAAGACAAAACACTCACGCAACATGCATGCGATCACAACAAAAAAGGCGCCCCTCAGAGCGCCTTTTTCAACCCACCATAGCATTACCCCAAATTAGGCGCTAACCAGCGCTCCAACCAGGCCTTATCGACATTTCTACGCTTCGCCATGTCTTCCAGCTGGTCATTGCCAATCTTATCCACACTGAAATACCGTGACTCAGGATGTGCTAGGTAGAAGCCACTGACCGCGGCCGCCGGGATCATGGCGTAGCTGTCGGTGAGCTGCATGTCGATTTCGCCAGCTTGCAGCACATCGAACATCTGCGCCTTGACGGTGTGATCCGGGCAGGCCGGGTAGCCTGGTGCCGGACGAATGCCGCGGTATTGCTCTTTGATGAGCGCCTCGTTAGCGAGTGACTCGTCAGCGGCATAGCCCCACAGGTCTTTACGCACACGCTCATGCATGTATTCGGCAAAGGCTTCCGCTAAGCGATCCGCCAGTGACTTGAACATGATGGCGTTGTAGTCATCGTGATTTTTTTCAAACTCAGCCAGGCGTTTTTCCATCCCCAGTCCGGCCGTGACAGCAAACAGACCGATGTAGTCATCCGTGCCTTGCGGGGCAATGAAGTCAGCCATACACTGGTTGGGGCGCGCCACGCCGTCGATCACAGGTTTTTGGCTCTGCTGGCGCATGCCATACCAGGTCAGGGCGACTTGGCTACGCGTATCATCGGTATATATCTCGATATCGTCATGGTTGACGCGGTTGGCAGGCAACAGGGCAATGACGCCATTGGCGCTCAGCCAGCGGCCATCGACGATGCGCTTGAGCATGACCTGCGCCTCGGCAAACACCTTGCTGGCGGCCTCGCCAACCACGGCATCGGTGAGAATGGCAGGATAGAAGCCGGCCAGATCCCAGGTCTGGAAGAAGGGACCCCAGTCGATATACTGCGCAATCAGCGCCAGATCGATATTTTTAAACACACGACGACCGATAAATTTAGGCTTCACTGGGGCGTTGGCGCCACTAAAGTCTAGGCTGGCAGCGTTGGCACGCGCCTCGGCCAGCGGCAACATGGGCACGCCTTTTTTATTGGCGTGCTGCTGACGCGCTTTGTCGTAATCGGCCTGAATTTCGGCCAGATAAGCGCCTCGGGTTTCTGGCGTGAGCAGGTTTTGCATGACGCTGACAGAGCGTGAGGCATCTGGCACGTAAATGACCGGGCCTTCGTAGTTAGGCGCGATTTTGACCGCCGTGTGGGCGCGCGAAGTGGTGGCGCCGCCAATCAACAACGGGGTCTGGTTATCCACAAAGTGGGGGTCGCGCTGCATTTCTTTGGCGATATAGGCCATTTCTTCCAGCGAAGGCGTGATCAACCCACTCAGGCCGATGATGTCAGCATTTTCGCGTTTGGCCATCTCAAGAATTTCGGCCGCAGGCACCATCACACCCATGTTGACCACCTCGAAGTTGTTGCACTGCAATACCACCGAGACAATGTTCTTGCCGATGTCATGCACGTCGCCTTTCACGGTGGCGATCACCACCTTGCCCTTAGGCTTGGCGACCATGCCGGTGCGGCGCTCTTCGGCTGCTTTTTCTTCTTCGATAAATGGAATCAAGTGCGCCACGGCAGATTTCATGACGCGGGCGGATTTAACCACCTGCGGCAAAAACATCTTGCCCTGACCAAACAGATCACCCACCACATTCATGCCATCCATCAGCGGGCCTTCGATGACGTGAATCGGACGCCCGCCCTTGCTCATGATATCGAGGCGCACTTCTTCGGTATCGGCCACGATAAAGTCGGTAATACCGTGCACCAGCGCATACTCTAGGCGCTTGGTGGCCGGGATCGGCTGCTCCGCTGTACCACGCCAGGCCAGGGAGGCTTCTTGTTTTTTGCCGCCCGCCACCAGTGAGCCGGCGATTTCGATCATGCGCTCGGTCGCAGCCAACGGGTTGGCAGGGTCAACCACACGGTTAAGCACCACGTCTTCCACGCGCTCACGCAACTCGGCCGGGATATCGTCGTAGACACCGACCATGCCGGCATTGACGATGCCCATGGTCATACCGGCCTGAATGGCATGGTAGAGAAACACGGTATGAATAGCTTCACGCGCGGGCTCATTGCCACGGAAACTAAAGCTGACGTTGGAGACCCCGCCGGAAATACGGGCGTAAGGCAGGTTCTGCTTGATCCAGCGGGTGGCTTCGATAAAGTCTACCGCGTAGTTATTGTGCTCTTCGATGCCGGTGGCGACTGCAAAAATGTTGGGGTCAAAAATAATGTCTTCCGGCGGGAAGCCAGTGCTGACCAGCAGGTCGTAAGCGCGTTTGCAGATCTCGGTCTTGCGGGCAAAGGTATCGGCCTGCCCTACTTCATCAAACGCCATGACGATGACTGCGGCACCGTAGCGACGGCACAGTTTGGCCTGGCGCAGAAACTCGGTCTCGCCCTCTTTCATGGAGATGGAGTTCACAATGGCCTTGCCCTGTACGCATTTGAGGCCAGCTTCGATCACCTCCCACTTCGAGGAGTCGATCATGATGGGCACGCGGGCGATATCCGGCTCAGAGGCGACCAGATTCAGGAAATGCGTCATGGCCTTGACCGCGTCCAGCATGCCTTCGTCCATGTTGATATCAATGACCTGCGCGCCGTTTTCAACCTGCTGACGCGCCACACTGAGCGCCTCTTCATATTGCTCGTTGATAATCATGCGCGCAAACGCTTTGGAGCCGGTGACGTTGGTACGCTC
>CAYTIV010000218.1:0-3215 GCA_964437895.1 uncultured Methylotenera sp. | reverse complement strand
CCATGCCCGCCAAGCATAGGCAGGCCGTGCAAACTCTAACCAAAACGCTGCCTTAAGCCCCATGGTGCGCTGCCTCATGTAAAGCGCCATATCCAGCCTCAACGCGTAATGGCTGCCAGGCGAGAGCCGCTGGCAACGCCTGCTTTAGGCGCTGCCCAAAACGCGTCGCCGTGCTGGCCCCAGTCTCCAGCCAGTAACAAGGGCTACTCTGCCCGCCCAGTAACAGCCGTTCGCGCAGAATCCACGCAGCCACGTCGTATGCTTCATGGTAGGCGTAGCGCACACTCGCGACATGAACCACCTGCCCCGCCTGCCACTGTAGCAAGCGTAACAGTTGTGGTTCTGCGGTGAGCAGGGTGCCGTGTTGCGGTAAGCGCGCCTGCGCCCACAGCAGGCTGGCATAAGGCTGTAACGACCACTGAATAGCCTGGGTTGCCAGCCATCGATTGACGGCGGGCGGTGATAAGCGAGGCAAGGCCGCCAGCAGGCGATGTTGGGACGGGCGACTATCCTGCATGCGAAAAGGCCAGTGACGCGCCGCTTCACCATAGGTTTGCATCAGCAGTGCTTGCGCATACGCCTGCTGCTCACGTCCGCCGACATCGGCCCCTTGCAGTGAAGAGGCCATGGCAGGCAGATGCAGCCAATGAACGGCATCATCGGCCAGGGCCAGGGTCAGGTGGCGCCAACGCGAAGCGGGCAGTTGTGCTAACAAGCCCTGCAACGCGGCGAGCAGGTCATCGCCCTGCCAAGGCTGGCGGGCCAGTTGTTTACGCGGACGCCAGCCGGCAGACCAATGCTCAGCGACCAACTGATCGGCCGTCACCAAAACGCGCGTGCAACCGAGTAGACGCCCCTCAGGCAATAAAAGTGACACGATTAATCTCCTGCAAACTGGTCATGCCCTCGCCCACGGCGCATAAGGCAGCTTCGCGAATGGTGCGCATGCCGTTGCGCGCCGCGGCCTCTTTGAGCTGACGGATGGGCTGACGGGCGATGATCATCTCGCGTAATTCATCATTGAGCACCAGCATTTCGGCCACAGCCTTGCGGCCTTTATAGCCGGTGCCCCGGCAGTGTCCACAGCCACGGGCATGTTTAAACTGCATGCTGGCGGCCTGCGCGGCTGTCAGGCCAGAGGCCTGTAACAAGGCCTGATCCGGCGTATGTGGCTCGGCGCAATGTGGGCACAAGGCCCGCACCAGGCGCTGCGCAATAATGCCGTTGACCGCCGACACAAAGTGGTAAGGATCAACGCCCATGTGCATAAAGCGGCCAATCACATCCAGCACGCTGTTGGCGTGCACGGTAGAAAATACCAAGTGGCCGGTCAGCGCGGCCTGTACGGCAATTTGCGCGGTTTCGCCATCACGGATCTCGCCCACCATGATCTTGTCCGGGTCATGACGCAAAATGGAGCGCAAGCCACGCGCAAAGCTGAGGCCTTTCTTTTCATTGACCGGAATCTGCAACACGCCGGGCAACTGGTATTCCACCGGGTCTTCAATGGTGATGATTTTGTCGTAACCGGTGTTGACCTCAGAGATGGCGGCATACAGCGAGGTGGTCTTGCCACTGCCGGTGGGCCCGGTCACCAGCACCATGCCATAAGGCTCACTGGCGAGTTTTCGAAAACCGCTGATGATATCGGCATCAAATCCCAACGCTTTCAGACTCAGGCCCTGTGCCTGCTCGGTGAGAGCCTTACGGTCCAGCACGCGCAAGACGGCATCTTCGCCAAAGGCGCTGGGCATGATAGACACACGAAAATCAATCAAGCGGCCCATCGCATGCATCTTGAAGCGGCCATCTTGCGGAATACGGCGCTCGGCAATATCCAGTTGCGCCATGACCTTAATGCGTGAGATGGCCTGTTCTGCGCTGTCTTGGCCCGGGCTGTTGGCGATGCTGGCCATCACACCATCAATGCGGTATTTGACCGCCAAGCCACTGCCATGCGTCTCCAGATGGATATCACTGGCGCCACTCTTGAGCGCATCGTACAGCGTGGAGTTGATCAATTTGACGATGGGATTGGCTTCGTCGTGAATGGCCTGTAGCGACAGCTGCATGACGACTTCTTCATCGCCCTCAGCGGTCTGCTCGCTTTCTAGGCCGACGCCATCCATGGCGCGCATGGTTTCTTCTTCGCCGGCCAGATACGCGCTGATGTCCAGCCGGTGTGCCAGCCGCCAGCTGAAAGACTGCGTGATGGCGTGCTGTGCCCACAAAGCCAGCTGAGGATTAAACGGGTCCGCCAGTACCAGCACCAAACGCTGTTCCGGCGTGTAAAAGGCTAAACATTCCCGCCGCTGCGCCTCGTTATAACTGATGACGTCGAACGCGACCTGCCATTCGCGCATCTCGCGCATGGTGGCGACCGGATAATGCAGCAGCAGCCCCAGTTGGCTGATTAGCGTTTCACTCTCCACCGGCACGCGCTCATCGAGGATCTCGATGACACGTCGCTGTTGCTGACGTGCCTCGGTTTGCGCCTGCGATAACAGTTCGGCCGTGAGCATGGGTAAAGGCTGGTTCATTGTACTTGCCCCGCTAATTCAAAAATGGGCATGTACAGCAGCAAGACAACGACGCCAATGACCAGGCCGATAAATAACATGAGCAAAGGCTCAAACAGTCGCGTAAACCAGTCTATCCAGCGCGCCAATTCTTCATCATAAAAACCGGCGATTCTGTCCATCATCTGTGCCACATTGCCGCCGCGCTCACCGACCAGCAGCATGCGCTCGCCTATCGGCGTCGTCATGCCAGCCACCTGAAACGCTTGCGACAGCGGACGCCCCTCACTGATCATGGCCTTAGCCTGCATCAGACTGGGCAGCAAACTACTGTCGAGCAAGCCATCCAACGCATCAAGCGCGGTCATGATGGGCGTACCGCCGGCCAGCAACATGCCCAGGGTGCGGTAAAAACGTGCCAGTTGATACAGTTGCAGCTGGTGACCTAGCGCGGGAATACGCCAAATCTGCCGCAGCAAGTGCTGACGACTGGCCGGATGCCTAGCGGTAAAAATCACGGCAACAAGCAGGCCCAATAACACGGTCAGCATCAGGCCGCCATGCTGGGCAATCAATGCGCCCCATTGCAACATCAGTTGTGACATCCACGGCAAGTCAGCGCCGGTGCCTTCATAGATGCCGCTAAATTTGGGCACGACAAAGCCCATTAAAAAAGCGATGACCAACCCACCTACC
>CAYTIV010000217.1:0-3233 GCA_964437895.1 uncultured Methylotenera sp. | reverse complement strand
AAGAAAAACAAGCACTTGAGCATGCTAAGCAATTATATGAACAAGCCCAAAATACCCCAGAGGTCTACAAGGGCGCGAATGGCAAAACCTTTAGAAATGTCGCCAAGTATGATGAAAAGCTCCGCATTATTGAGGCTGAAATTCAGGCGCATGAGCGCAACATCGACCTTCTCAACAAAGAGTTGAATCTTTAAATGCACTACTTTGGGATTTTTTAAGGCCTTTTCAGCGCATAGCCCATAACTGGCTTGGCTTTTGCTTTAAAACAGGGCGTGATTCACTCTTTTTAACAAGCACAGGATATGGTTCAGAAATCTCCCAACGGGTTTAGCGGTTTAGAGCACATTGCGACGGCAGTCATTTTGCTCAACAATCAGCTCGAGGTCACCTATGCCAACTCCAGTGCGGAAATTCTGTTCGCCCTGAGCGCTAATCAAATTCATGGCGTACACATTCATGATGTGTTCACTAATTGCGATATTCTGCAAATGGCTGTCACCAATGCCATTCAAACACAAAGCCCGTATCGTGAGCATGAGTTTACACTGACCACGCAACGCGGCCACACGACCGCAGTGACCTGCACGGTGACGCCCATCTCTACCAGCTTCAACCAGACGCCAGAAGATATGTTGATACTGGAGTTTGTACAAATGGATCAGCAACTGCGAATCGCCCGCGAGGAGCGCATGCTGATTCAGCAACAGGCCAATTCTGAACTGCTACGTAATCTGGCGCATGAAATTCGCAATCCGCTGGGTGGCTTGCGAGGCGCAGCGCAGTTGCTGGAGTTTGAGTTACCCCAACCTAGCCTTAAAGAGTACACGCAGGTCATTATCAAAGAGGCAGATCGCCTGCACAGCTTGATGGATCGCCTGCTAGCCCCCCATCGCGTGCCCAAATATGAGCCAACCAACATACACGAGGTTCTGGAGCGTGTACGCAGCCTGCTGCTGGCAGAATCGCCCAACAACATCCGTGTCATACGCGACTATGACACCAGCCTGCCTGAACTCATAGGCGACCGCGAAAAACTGATACAAGCCGTGCTCAATATCGCGCGCAACGCTGCACAGGCCATGCAGCAACACCAGACCGAAGGCGCCAGCATTACCTTCCGCACCCGCGCAGAGCGCCAAATTACCCTCGCCAGAAAACGTTATCGCGTCGGCATACATCTTGAAATCATTGATAACGGGCCAGGCATTCCTGCCGGGATTAAAGAGCGCATCTTTTATCCGCTGGTCTCCGGCCGTGAAGGTGGCACAGGCTTGGGTCTGGCGCTGGCGCAAACCTTTATTACACAGCACCATGGCATGATCGATTGCGACTCTCAGCCAGGAAAAACCATTTTTCATATATTGCTGCCCATCGAAAGCACGCAATTAAAATCAGCACAATAATACGAAAGTTTGCGATGAAGCCAATCTGGATTTTAGATGACGATAAATCAATTCGCTGGGTGTTTGAAAAAGCTCTAGCCCGCACCGATTTCGAGTTCAAGACCTTCTCCTCACCGGCCGAAGCACTGAACGCGCTTAATCGCGAGCAACCCCAGGTGATTGTCAGCGATATTCGCATGCCTAATGGTTCTGGGCTGGATTTTTTGTCTGAGGTCAAACAGCGGTTTCCTGATATTCCAGTCATCATCATGACGGCATACTCCGATCTCGAAAGCGCTGTTGCTGCCTTCCAAGGCGGCGCCTTTGAATATTTGGCGAAACCGTTTGATGTTGAGCAAGCCATCGAAATCATCAAGCGCGCCGTTGAGGAAAGCATGCGCCAAGCCGTCGAGGTGGTTGAGGATAGCGGCCCCTCTCCCGAAATTATCGGCCAGGCACCGGCCATGCAAGAAGTGTTTCGCGCCATTGGTCGCCTGAGCCGCTCGCATTCTACCGTACTGATTAATGGTGAGTCTGGCAGTGGTAAAGAACTCGTCGCCAGCGCGCTGCATAGACATAGCCCGAGAGCCGATAAACCGTTTATTGCGATCAATACGGCAGCCATCCCTAAAGACCTGCTGGAATCAGAGCTGTTTGGCCATGAGCGTGGCGCTTTTACCGGCGCGGCAGCAGCCAGAAGAGGCCGTTTTGAACAGGCTGATAATGGCACTTTGTTTCTGGACGAAATCGGCGACATGCCGGCTGACCTGCAAACCCGATTGTTGCGCGTACTCTCTGATGGCCAATTCTATCGCGTGGGCGGCCACCAGCCGATCAAGGTCAATGTACGCGTCATCGCTGCCACCCACCAAGACCTCGAAGAGCGCGTCAAACAGGGCCTGTTTCGTGAAGACCTGTTTCACCGCCTAAACGTCATTCGCCTACGCCTGCCGCCCTTACGCGAGCGCAGAGAAGACATCCCCTTACTGACCAAACACTTTTTGGCGCACAGTGCACAACAGCTGGGTGTAGAACCCAAACAACTGTCACAAGCGGCCATTAAATACCTAATGTCTGTGAATTGGAGTGGCAACGTCCGCCAACTTGAAAATGTCTGCCACTGGCTCACGGTTATGGCACCAGGTCAAAATGTCGATGTGAACGACCTGCCACCTGAATTGAAAGAAGATACTGGCAAAACCAACACTGGCGGCTCTTGGCAGGAAGCACTGGCTCAAGAGGTGACCGATGCACTCAACCGCGGTGAGACCAATATCTTAGATGCTAAAACCAAAGAATTTGAACGTATTTTGATTACCCGAGCGCTCGCTCATACCGATGGACGCCGAATTGAGGCCGCGAATCAATTAGGCATGGGCCGCAACACCCTGACCAGAAAGATTCAGGAACTCGGAATTGATGACTAGCGCTTTTTGAGCAGCGCAGGTTCCACCCATGGATTCAATTAACGCCTCCAAACTTTAGTTATCAAAAACTAAAGTTCGTGTGGTTAACGCTTACTACACTCACACCTCTTTTAGTGGGGATAAATTAGGTGCCACTGGTCCGTTTGACTTGGGAAGCGGTAATGCTGACAGCGTCAATAACATCACAACTGGTCTATTGCCAAACTATCTGAGCGTTTCTGGTAAAACACGCCAAAATGATCTGGATGTTGGGTTTACCATCAGCATCAACCCTGGTGCATCCACCACTAAAAGTGGTGTCCAAGGCGCACAGCAAGAAAATCGCCAGGCCTTCCTGACATTCGGTGATGCTTCATGGGGTTCCATCAAGGTCGGTAAAGATCTGGGCATTTTCGCTTCTGACGCAATTCTGAACGACATGACG
>CAYTIV010000216.1:0-3270 GCA_964437895.1 uncultured Methylotenera sp. | reverse complement strand
ATACTGCCAGTTGCAGCATTAAAGCTATATGTTGTGCCTTCAACAGAGATAGATTTAACAAATCCGCCGTCAGCCCCAAAGCCACCATCTGTAAGTAGACTGCCTGATACAGGTTGGCTATTAACACTTTCACTCAATATCGTATCCAAGTCGCTGAATGAGTTGACACGTATACCATTGGTATCAGTGCCCGTCTGACCATTATAGGCAATCGGATTGAGTTGAGCTGTCGAGGTAATGCCTGCACCAACACCAATCGCATAAGAATTGATGTCATATTGGTTGAGGAATGCCACCCATTTGGCCTCTTCAGCGGCCTGAATACCTTTGTCAGAATTGCTAGTATTTCTAGTACCTGTCAATTCATTGCTATCACCTAAACCTTCAGTGGGCTGACCATCGGTAAAGAAATAAGATACATTCTGTGCACCATCCAACTTACCGCTAGAATTAAACGCAGTCATCGCTGTGTTTAATGCGGAATCATAGTTAGTACTACCGTTTGCAGATAAGGTATTTAGGTAATTTTTGGCGTCCGAAACTGTTAACCATGTAGTCCCTAATTGATGTGTCTGACCAGCGCCAGCAAACACGACCAGAGCAACCTTCACGTCCCCCATGGCGTCATAACTATCCAGCAAGTTCTTAACTGACTGAATTTCACTTGCAAGACGAGTTTGGCCATTCACACCATCTTTAGTCGTCATACTGCCTGAGACGTCCAATGTAATCAGTAGGTTAGTATTCACTGAGTTGTTGACCGTCACCGTTTGACTATCCGCCACTGGGGCATCATCTTCAATAATAATCGGCATATTAATCGATTGCGTTACGCCATTAACGGCTGCGTTCACACCAATATTAGCAACCACATGATCTTCTACATTCTCAATCGGGTGATCAAACTGACCACTCAAAATGACTTTGTATTCACCATTATTGTTGATAGTGGCAGTCATCACCTCTTTACCGCCTGCAGAGCCAATTAATGTCTTGCTGTCAGCAGACAAACTCCATGACACGGCAACACCACCAGAAGTCAGGCTACCACCGGTAGTAGGTGCACTTAATGTCCACACCACCCCAGAGTTACTTGCACTCAAACTCAATGTGCCTGTTGCAACTGTAGAGTTAGTACTGTCAGGACCACCAATCACATCTTTAATACCACCAACCAATCCTTCTTCAGAAACAGAACATTCGCTTCCATCCACAAAGTAAATACCGCTGTCGTTGTCTAGGATTGTCCCGGTCGCTGTCACGCCATCTATCGTCAACAGTACGCTTTCTGGGTTTTCAATCAGAGTGTCGTCAATCGTCGCAACCGTCACATCAAAGCTGGTCACGCCCGCTGGTACGGTGATCGTGCCTGTCGATGCGTTGTACGTCACGCCGTTGCTGAAGCTTGCATTGCTCAGTGCGCTGTAGTCAGCACCTGATGTGGCGCTGCCGCCTACGCTGAAGCTGTAATCAACCGCATGGTCCGCTTCCTTGCTCAAGCTCACATTGAAGATCAGGTTGTTGCCTTCAACAACACTGTCGTCTGTCGTGCTGAGCGTGCCGTTGATCGTGATCGTCGGCGTCGCACTGTCGTTGTCTAGGATTGTCCCGGTCGCTGTCACGCCATCTATCGTCAACAGTACGCTTTCTGGGTTTTCAATCAGAGTGTCGTCAATCGTCGCAACCGTCACATCAAAGCTGGTCACGCCCGCTGGTACGGTGATCGTGCCTGTCGATGCGTTGTACGTCACGCCGTTGCTGAAGGTCGGTGGCGTGCTGTAATCCAATCCAGCAGTGGCTGTACCACCACCCAAACTAAAGCTGTATGGCGTGTCTGTATTGGTCTCGGCACTTAAGGTGACGGTGTAAACCAGGGCATTGCCTTCGACAACTGCATCGTCGCCAGCGCCAGGCTGACCTGGTTCTACTGTGGTAATCACAGGTTTGTCGTTGTCTTGGATCAGACCTGTACCAGTGACACTGTTGCTGCCATCTGGGTTGCTTAAGGTCAGTGGCACGCTTTCGTACAAACTTTCTACTAAGGTGTCATCAATCGTCGGTACAGTCACGGTGAAGCTGGTCACGCCTGCTGGTACGGTGATCGTGCCAGTCGCTGCATTGTAAGTCACGCCGTTGCTGAAGGTCGGTGGCGTGCTGTAATCCAATCCAGCTGTCGCTGTACCTCCACCAAGACTAAAGGCATAAGTCGTAGGTGCTTGCGTAGCAGCACTCAATGTCACCGTGTAAACGAGAGGATTACCTTCGACGACCGCATTACCAGCTGCACCAAGGATTGGATCCCCACCTGGAACAATCGTTGTAATCGTCGGATTCACAGGGAAATACATGTAATTCTGCTGTGCAGAGAGGGTCACTACATTCTCAGCAGCTTCACCGCCATCGTTGTCGAGTGCACGGTCAACTTCGGTTTGAATACGGTCCAAATTCACAAAGCTTGCATTACCATCACTGCCTGCTTCACCGGCTGCAGGTGCTTCTAACACATCTGTGACATCTCGACCTTCAAGTAAGGCAGTTAATACCGCATCAAACACCGCTTGATTGACGGCATTTTCTGATACATCCGAAACGTCAACTTGTGCTAAATTATCAGTAATGGTAACTGTTTGCGCCTCAGCGAAATTAACATTCTCACCGTTAGCCATTTGCACAGTGACAGTAGCGCCTGCTGCCGTAATGACTTTTTCGCCAGCGTGCAATTCCTCGCCGACCTTAAGCATATGGCGGTTGCCATTAGCATCAACAACAATCGCCATCCCTTGAACGCTCGTCACAGTTCCGATTACTGTAGCCATTTTTATCCTCTCTAAATTGACAGACACTTTGGTGATAGTTGCGTATTAAACTCTCATCAGAAATGAAAATCTATTGTACTGAAGTACTATATTGATACTAAAGATTGGGCGAATCATCAGTCACTTATTGCAAAATAAAACGGCGCCCTAAGACGCCGTTTTATTTTATTCGACAAAAGTCGATGAATATTGTTTAACGCTACTGTGCAGTAGATTGCAATCGAATCACTTCTACTCGACGGTTCGTTTCATTGCCAAGTAAAGGATCGTTCTCTGCAACGGGTTGAGAGAAGCCATATCCTTTCACAACTGGACGTTTAGGATCCAAGCCTTTTTTAACCAAATAGTCAGCCACGGCTTTTGCGCGTTTTTCAGACAGTGCTAAATTGTATTTTTCTTTAGACGTATTACGCTTATCGGTGTGACCAGCAACTTCAACCCTGTCATTAGCCCA
>CAYTIV010000215.1:0-3287 GCA_964437895.1 uncultured Methylotenera sp. | reverse complement strand
AAATCAGGCATACGTGAAAGCGTATCGAGGGTTCGAATCCCTCCTTCTCCGCCAAATTAAAAACGCCCTTGAAGGGCGTTTTTTCAATCAGGCAGCCGGCTGTAGCGCGCGTATTTCAGGCAGATTTCGCCACCAGCCATACACATCCATGCCACAACCAAATACATAGCGGTCTGGCACCACCAGGCCCACAACATCCGCCTTTAAGGGTTTATCCAAACCGTTGTCTTTTTCGGTCAGTACAGCGGTCATCACTGTGGCCGCGCCTGCCTGCTGACAAAAGCGCACCACCTCCGCCAGCGTAATGCCTTCATCTAGGATATCGTCGACGATTAATACTGTTTGCCCGCTAAGGTCGAGCTCTGGCTGACGTGCCCAGACGATCTCTTGGCCACTGGTGCCGTGATAGCGATTTGCCTGCACATAGTCTATGCGCATGGCAAATGGCAAGCGGCCCATCAGTTGCCCGGCCAAAAACAAGCCTCCGCGCATCACGCACAACAAAACAATGTCATCTGCCGTGATGCACTGTTGCAACTGGCTGGCCATACGCGCGATGGCCAAGTCAACCTCCGCCGCCGTAAACACGACATCGGAGTGGGTCATCCAGTGCGCAGGAGGCTGATGCTGTGGCGCGGTCATGAATATTACACGTTGAGTGTTTTCAGATAGGCTTTGAAGCTGTCAGCGATTTCAGGGTGCTTGAGGCCGAGCTCTACGTTGGCCTCCATGAAACCCAGCTTGCTACCGCAGTCATAGCGTTTGCCTTTGTAGCGGTAAGCCATGACCTTTTCGTAGGCCATGAGGGCAGAAATGCCATCGGTCAGTTGAATTTCACCGCCCTTGCCTGGTTTAACATGCTCCAGACACTCAAAAATGCGTGGACTCAACACATAACGGCCGACAACCGCAAGATTAGAAGGCGCTTCTTCTGGTTTTGGTTTTTCGACCATGCCTTTGACTTCAAGCAAGTCATCGGTTTTGGCAACAGCATCAACCACACCGTAACTGCTGGTCTCTTCAGGTGCCACGGTTTCAATGCCCAATACCGAGCATTGCTGCTGATTGTAAACATCAACCATTTGTTTGGTGATAGACACATCGCCGACCAGCAGGTCATCCGCCAGCAATACAGCAAATGGCTCGTTGCCGACCACCGGTTTAGCGCACAACACGGCATGGCCCAGACCCAGCGCCTGTGACTGACGAATAAAGACGCAACTCACGCCTTTGGGCAGAATGCTATGCACGATATCCAGCAGCTTTTGTTTGCCGGCGGCTTCCAGTTCGGCTTCTAGTTCATAGGCTTTGTCAAAGTGGTCAGCGATAGAACGCTTGTTACGGCCGGTGATAAAAATCAGCTCGGTCGCCCCAGCAGCAATCGCTTCTTCGGCAGCGTACTGAATCAGCGGCTTGTCCACCACTGGCAGCATTTCTTTTGGGCTGGCTTTAGTCGCCGGCAAAAAACGGGTACCTAAACCCGCTACCGGAAACACGGCTTTCGTGATTTTTTTCATGGTCGTATCCTAAATTTAATAGTTATAAAAAACAGTAATACTTATTTGACTGGTGGCTGCCACATGGCTTTCAATTTTAACAAAAGAACCGTGCCTGCCAATATGGCCGTGACCGCATTGGCAATAATGACTGGCCAGTCTCTAATTAACCAGCCGTAGGCGAGCCAGAGCACCACCCCGGTGGTAAAAATGCTATACATGGGCAACGAAATACCACTTAAATCCCGCGTCCGCCAAGACTGTAGGACTTGCGGTACAAATGCTACCGTAGTGCAGACAGCGGCAATTGCGCCAATACAGGTATTTAATAGGATCATTTCAAATCTTCTACTTCGGCACCAAAAGCCTGAATCTTAAGTTTTTTAAGTTGATCGCGGAATTGCGCTGCTTTTTCAAATTCCAGATTTTTGGCTGCGTCATGCATGGCTTTTTCAATGCGCTTGAGCTCTTTGGTCAGCGCTTTTTCGCTCATGCTATCGTAACTGGCCTGCTCCTGCGCAGCTTTGCGTTCACGCTGCGCCTCGTCTTTGTCATAAACGCCATCAATAATATCCTTGATACGCTTGGTGACGCCTTTGGGCGTAATGCCGTGCTCAGCATTGAACGCCAGCTGAATCTTGCGGCGACGATCCGCTTCATCCATGGCCAGCTTCATGCTGCGCGTGATGGTATTGCCGTAAAAGATGACCTTACCATTCAGGTTACGCGCAGCGCGCCCGGCGGTCTGAATCAGTGAGCGCTCAGAGCGCAGAAAGCCTTCTTTGTCGGCATCCAGCACTGCCACCAGCGAAACTTCTGGGATGTCGAGCCCCTCGCGCAGTAAGTTGATCCCCACCAGCACATCAAACTCGCCAAGGCGCAAATCGCGAATGATCTCGACCCGCTCCACGGTGTCGATATCACTGTGCAGATAGCGCACTTTGACCCCATGCTCGCTCAGATAATCCGTCAGATCCTCGGCCATGCGCTTGGTCAATGTCGTTGCCAGCACGCGTTCACCCACCGCCACACGCAGTTTGATTTCGCCAAGCAAATCGTCCACCTGCGTATCCGCTGGTTTAACCGTAATCTCAGGATCCACCAAACCTGTAGGACGAGCAATCATTTCCACCACTTGTTGCTGGTGATTCTTTTCATAATCCGCCGGCGTGGCCGATACAAACACGCACTGGCGCATGATGCGCTCAAACTCTTCAAACTTGAGCGGACGGTTATCCATGGCGGATGGCAAACGCCAGCCGTAATCCACCAAATTGGCCTTGCGCGAACGATCCCCTAGATACATGCCACCTACTTGTGGCACCGTGACATGGCTCTCGTCAATGATCATCAGCGCATCTTCAGGCAGGTAGTCGATCAAGGTCGGAGGTGGGTCACCTGGATTGCGCCCAGTTAGATGACGGCTGTAGTTCTCAATGCCTTTGCAAAATCCAATCTCGTTCAGCATCTCTAAATCAAACCGGGTACGCTGCTCGATACGCTGGGCTTCAACCAATTTGTTTTCGCTAAGGAAAAAACTCACACGCTGGCGCAGCTCTTCTTTAATCGTTTCCATCGCACGGACGGTCGCCTCACGGGCCGTGACATAATGGCTGGAGGGGAAAATGCGGAAGTTATGAATCTTGTTGAAGACCTGCCCGGTCAGGGGGTCAAACAGCTGTATGCTCTCGATCTCATCATCAAATAAGCTAATACGTACCGCAGTCTCACTGTTCTCCGAGGGGAACACATCTACGATATCGCCGCGGACTCTAAAGCAACCACGGCCAA
>CAYTIV010000214.1:0-3293 GCA_964437895.1 uncultured Methylotenera sp. | reverse complement strand
TTGATGCAGCACTGAAAACCGCGTATTCTATCGCGCTTATTTGGATTTATCAATCTTTTCTGTAAAAAATCATATGTTAGTGCTGGGCATAGAATCTTCTTGTGATGAAACCGGGGTCGCTTTGTATGACACCCGCCGTGGATTACTGGCGCATGCACTGCATTCGCAAATTGATATGCATGCGGCTTATGGCGGCGTAGTGCCCGAACTGGCCTCACGTGATCATATCCGCCGGGCGCTGCCACTCACGCAACAAGTGTTGCAAGCAGCAGGCAAAACATTGCAAGAGATTGAAGGCATTGCTTACACACAGGGCCCCGGTTTGGCTGGCGCCCTGCTGGTCGGCACCAGTATCGCGCAGTCATTGGCGATGGCGCTGAATGTGCCCTCTATTGGGGTACACCATCTCGAGGGCCATTTGCTGGCCCCCATGCTGGAAGCCCAACCGCCAGCGTTTCCGTTTGTGGCCTTGCTGGTCTCAGGCGGACATAGCCAGCTGATGCGGGTAGATGGCATTGGTCAGTACACCTTGCTCGGCGACACGCTGGATGACGCCGCGGGTGAAGCATTTGATAAAACGGCAAAGTTGCTTGGATTGGGCTATCCGGGCGGACCGGCGGTGTCAAAAATGGCCGATCAGGGTAAGCCACGCTTCCAGTTGCCACGGCCTATGCTCAATAGTCCAGACTTGAATTTTAGCTTTAGCGGTTTGAAAACAGCCGTGCTGACCTTGGTCAACCAGCAGCCGCAACTGGACGAAGAAACCGTGCAGGATATTGCCTGGGAGTTTCAGGAATCCGTGACCGAAATTCTGGTGCACAAATGCCTGAAAGCGCTCAAACAAACAAAACTGAAACGGCTGGTGGTTTCTGGCGGGGTAGGCGCTAACCAGCGCCTACGACTGCGGCTCAATGAAGCCGCGGCCAAACGCGGACTGAGTGTCAGCTATCCACGGCTGGAGTTTTGTACCGACAACGGCGCCATGATCGCCTTTGCCGGGGCCATGCGCCTGCACGCGATGCAACCCAGCAAGCAGGATTACAGCTTTAGCATTCGCCCCCGCTGGGATCTGTCTGAACTACAGGCCCCAGCCGCCTAGGCGACAGCACCTATTTTTTGCCGAATCGGCTTTCGGTGCCGGCCAGCAGCTTCTCGATATTAGATTGATGGCGGATGATGAGAAACGCAGCCATCACAACCACGACAGCGACGTACACGGGATAAGGCGACAGAAATTGCCAGGCAATCAAGGGTGACAGCAACGCCGCCACCAAGGCCGACAAGGATGAAATGCGGCTGATCACAAACACCGCCAGCCACACAGCCACCACACTCAACGCCAACCAGCCTGAAAAGGCAATCATGACACCCAGCGCGGTAGCCACGCCTTTACCACCCTTGAAACGATGGTAGATCGGATACAAATGGCCGATAAAGACGGCCAAGCCGACCAGTGCCACCACATCCATCAACATACCCGCCTGTAACGCCAGCCATACCGGCAACCAGCCTTTGAAGGCATCACCGAGCAGGGTTAAAATCGCTGCTGATTTTTTGCCACTACGCGCGACATTGGTTGCCCCAATATTGCCACTGCCCACCGTGCGTGGATCAGGCAAGCGGTACAACTTGCTCACAATGATGCCAAAAGCAATCGAGCCAATCAGGTAGGCCGCCACAATCCACACCAGCGCCTCTATATCAAAACCAATTTCGTTCATGCGTTTAATTCCCAGGGAGTGCAGCAGCTCATGTCAGCCTGTGCACGATGTTGTATGATGCCGAATCATACTGGATTCCGGCATGCGCGGAAATAACCCTAAGGAACCACACTGGATGGACATCATTTTTCTAGAACAAGTCAAAGTACAGACCAGACTAGGTGTACCCGAGTGGGAGCGCACCGTACCACAGGGCGTCATTTTGGACATCGAGATTGGCTATGACTTTAGCAAAGCCTGCAAAAGTGACGCCATCGAAGACACCATTGACTACGGCATGGTGGTCAACCGTATCCGCGAAACACTGTCTGAGCACAGCTTTAAACTGGTGGAGGCGCTAGGGGAGCACGTCTGCCAACTGATTTTGCAAGAATTCAAGGCGCACTCGGTTAAGTTAAAAGTCAGCAAACCGGGGATCTTGCCAGGGCTCAAAGCGCTGGGAATCAGCATTCACCGCACCGCCGAGCGCTAAGTCATCACACCTGCCAATCAACCACGCGGGTGATGCTGTTTATGCAGCTGCTGCAAGCGCTCGCGTGCCACATGGGTGTAAATCTGCGTGGTAGAGATATCTGCATGCCCCAGTAACATTTGCACCACGCGCAAGTCTGCGCCATGGTTGAGCAAATGTGTCGCGAATGCGTGACGCAGCACATGCGGGCTAATATGTTGCGAAATCCCAGCCTGCAGCGCATAGCGCTGAATGATGTGCCAGAAAGCATGGCGAGTCATCGCATCACCACGCGCGGTGACAAACACCGCATCACTTAAGGCCCCTTTCAGTATCTCTGACCGAGCGACCGCCAGATAGCGATCTATCCAGTCTGCCGCCTCTTGGCCCATGGGCACCAATCGGGTCTTGCTGCCTTTACCCGTCACCCGCACCACACCATCCTGCGTACTGATTTCATTGATACGGATATTCACCAACTCCGACACCCGTAACCCGCTGGCATACAGCAACTCCAGCATGGCACGGTCTCGCAGGCCCAATGGTGCGCTCACATCCGGCGCATGCAGCAGATCCTCCACCTGCGACTCACTCAATGTTTTAGGCAGCGACCGAGGCATTTTGGGCGCTTCGATATGCAGCGTTGGGTCTTGCTGCACCAGATTCGCCAGCAGGGCATAGCGGTAAAAGCGGCGCAGGGTTGCGATCAGGCGATTGATGCTGCGCACTTTAACCAATGGAAAGCGGTAAGCCAAAAACGCCTGCACGTGATGCGATTGAACCTCCCACAGACTGACAGCCTGCTGGCTGCACCAGCTGGCAAAGCCTTTGAGATCGTTACGGTAGCTCGATAAGGTATTGGCTGAAAGCCCATCTTCCAGCCACAGCTGGTCGATAAAACGGTCTATTTCAGGTAAGGATGGCGCATGGGCCATCACGCTCTTTTTTTGACGCATTTACTTCTGAGGGGCCTGCTGCTCGTGTGCCAACAACCAACGCTTAATCTCCAGCCCCCCTGCGGTTCCTTGCATGAAACCACCCAAGCCTTGGCCTGCCACCACGCGGTGACAAGGGTTAAACAGAGGCAAGGGGTTAGCGCCACAGGCATTCGCCACCGCACG
>CAYTIV010000213.1:0-3301 GCA_964437895.1 uncultured Methylotenera sp. | reverse complement strand
TGTTTTTGAGTGCGCGCATGCCTATGCGGTAAGCGGCAAACAGCACGATCGCCACCACCGCGGGTTTAATACCATAAAGGGCCGCCGCCACCGCAGGCACGTGACCATACGCCATATAGCCCCAGGCCAGTAACACCAACATGAAAAATGAGGGCAAGACAAACAACAGCCCAGCCACCAGCCCGCCCCAGGTGCGATGCATCAGCCAGCCAATATAGGTGGCCAACTGCTGCGCTTCAGGCCCTGGTAACACCATGCAGTAATTCAAGGCATGCAGAAACCGCTTCTCCGAGATCCAGCGTTTTTGCTCGACTAAATCATGATGCATGATGGCGATCTGGCCAGCGGGGCCGCCAAAGCTGATACAGCCGAGTTTAAGCCAGTAAAAAAACGCCTCTCGCAGTGATACCGGCGCCGGTGGTTTCTCGCGGTCTAGCGCCGGTTGATAGTCAGAACTGTGCAGCATAAGCATCGAATCCTGTTTTAAGAATGAGGCAGCCCACCACCAGCACAAACACCTTACGCACCAGCGCGGCGCCATGCCGCAAGGCGAGTGCAGTGCCTACCAGGCTGCCAGCCACGTTGGCCGCAGCCATCAGCAACCCCACCTGCCACCAGACATGACCGGTGGCAGCGAGCAGCCACAAGGCGGCCAGGTTGGTGGTGGCATTGAGCACTTTGGCCGCGGCCGAGGCCTGTAAAAAGTCCTGCCCCAGCCAACGCACCAAAAAAAAGATAAAAAAACTGCCTGTGCCTGGCCCAAAAAAGCCGTCATACCAGCCGATGATCAGCGCCACGCCCCATATCAGCGCCTTTTGCCGGGCGCGTGGCAGCGAGCTCCCGGTCGACTGCAGCCCCAACTGTGGTGACTTGAGCGTATACACCAGCACCAGCAGCAAGACCCAGGGCAACAGTTTGCGCAGAAACGCAGGATCCATCCAGGTCAGCGTCCACGCCCCTAGGCCGGAGCCCACAAAGGCCAGCAAAGCGGCAGGGGCCAGCCATGACCAGTCGAGGGATACTCTGCGTCCATACTGCCAGGCCGCCACGGCGGTGCCCATGACACTGGAGCACTTGTTAGTGCCCAGCAATACGGCAGGCGATGTGGCCGCGTAGCTAGAAAGCAGCGCGGGCACCGTGACCAGCCCGCCACCGCCCACCATGGCATCCATGACCCCGGCGACAAACGCCGCAACGATGACCAGCCAGAGCTCCATCGCTACTAATCGTCTTACTCACCCACGGCGCCCGCCGGGCGGTCGCGCGGATCAAGCGGCACCTGTGTGATAGCACCGGTTTCGAGGGTATAGGCCGTGAGCTGTCTACCCCACAGGCAACCGGTGTCCAAGGCCACCACACCATCGCCCTGGTGCAAGCCCAAAGCAGACCAGTGCCCAAACAGAATGCGGCGAGGATCATGAGCAGACTGCCGGCCAGGCGATTGAAACCAGGGGTGATATCCGGGCGGAATATCTTGCACCTCGCCCTTGAAGGCGAACTCCATGGCGCCCGCGTCATCTAGCAAGCGCATACGCGTAAAAGCGTTGGTGATGGCCCGCAAGCGGTCCATGCCGGTGAGGGTGGCATGCCATGCCGCGGGCTGATTACCATACATCTGCTGAAAAAACCCCAGATAATCTGGCGACTGCAACACCGCCTCCACCTCCGCGGCATACACGCGCGCTTCAGCCAGCGTCCACTGCGGATAGAGTCCGGCATGCAGCATGGCAAAGTCATCCTCTAGTACCATTAGCGGCTGCTGGCGTAACCAGGTGAGCAACGGCTCAGCATCCTCGGCAGCCAACAGGTCGGCCAGCGTATCAAACCGATGCGGCGGACGGATCTGGTGGGCAACAGCTATCGCATGCAGATCGTGGTTGCCCAGCACCGTACGCACCTGCGCACGATGCGCGTAGAGCCAGCGCAATACCGGCAGCGAACCGGTCCCACGGTTAATGAGATCACCCACCAGCCACAGAGTGTCGTGACTGGGGTCAAAATTCAAGGCTTGCAGCAAATGCATCAGGGAGTGGTAGCAGCCCTGAACATCGCCGATGGCATATCTGGCCATAATTAATCTGTTATCCCTTGTCTATCCGCAATAAAAAAGCCGCTTGATTCAAGCGGCTTTTTAACGTGCAATCGATTACTTCAAACTGGCAGGATCAAACTTGGCGCCTGCCTGGTTAGCCATATACGCAACTGCGTCAGCCACTTCGTGATCTGTCAGCTCGGCATTGCCGCCACGGGCTGGCATGCTACGGATACCTTCAATCGCGTGTTTAACCAATGTGGCATAACCTTGAGAAAGACGCGGACCCCAGTCACCGGCGTTACCGATTTTTGGTGCACCCAGCGCACCAACACCGTGACAGGCGATACACACACCTTTCACAATTTCTTCGCCACTTTTTTCAACATGCGCACCGGCAGCTTCGGCCACCTCGATGGTTGCCACAGGCTGAATGTTGGCGACTACTTTTTGCTCGGCCGCTTCTGTAGCCTCTTTGCTTGGTGCAGGCTTTTCGCCACCCACCACCCCAAACAGGTAAGCCAGTACAGAGACCAGCAAAGTGAAAGCGACAATCGCGCCTGGAATGGCAATAATTAACTCTTTGATGCTTGAACCCTGATTGTTACCAGACATATCCGTATCCCGTTGCGTTAGAAAAAAATTTCAGCAGATTATAACGCAGAACAGCGGCACAGAAAACGCAACAACCACTGATTACGCGAGCAAAAATAAAACAACCGGGCTGGTATTGCCCGGTTGTTTGTTTCAGAGCGTCGCTTACTTTTGACGACGACGCATGGCTACAACAGCCATCAGGCCTAAGCCTAGCATGGCTGCCGAGGTCGGCTCAGGCACAGCACTGACTTTAAACAGTGAGGTCGTGTTGGAGCTCTCGTTAGCAAATGCCAGATAAATGGCACCGGCCTTTTCAAACGCCACCAGGCCCTCAGGCGCCAAATCGCCGTCTGACACAATCATGTCAATAAAGCTGACTTTGGTTGGGTCAGTCACATCAAACAGCGCAATCGCGCCTTTGGTCGTACGCTCCAGGCCAATCGCAGCAATCGTGCGGCCAGCCAGTGTGAACAAATCTACCCCTTCAGGCTCCACACCCTTGTCACGGCTGCGGGCATCATCATAAATACCGCGGGCAAAGGCTTCTTTGTCCAAGAGATCACCGCTGTCATAGACCAGGTTACCGTCAGCATCGCGGATGCTGAAAGAGCGCGCACCTGCCGCATACAAATCGCCGGCAGAGGAGTCAGTGTTAGAAATGCGAATATTGGC
>CAYTIV010000212.1:0-3326 GCA_964437895.1 uncultured Methylotenera sp. | reverse complement strand
AAGCGTTTCGAGGAAGCGATCCCTTACTTTGAGACCTCTCAACTGGATGACTGGCAATCGCGAGTCCTGTATTGCCTGTATCGCGCTGAACAATTTGAGGCATTCAAGCAGCTACGCAACAACATCATGCAGCAAGGGCCGCACACAGCGCCCTTTATTGCCACCCTGTCTACACATTACAGCCTGAACCACGGCGAAACTGACCCCTATCAGTTTTGTCCAGATGGGCTGTCATTTGTCTATCACCGCAGCATCCCGGAGCTGGCACCCGGCAGCCCATTGCTGAAAGAGCTGCTACACAACATTACAGAAGCCGATATTGCAGAGCGCAAACAAGCCAGACTGACCAATGGCAAGCAGTCGGCAGGCAACCTGTTCAAGCGTCCGGAATCTGCATTCAGAACCCTGGGCGAATTGGTCAGACGCGAGTTTGAGCGTTATCGCACGCACTTTGCGCAAGCTGAATGCGCGCTCATCAGCCACTTTCCGCAGGCGCTAGAGTTTACGAGCTCTTGGTATGTCAAAATGCATAAGGGTGGCCATCTGGACGCGCATATTCATGAGATCGGCTGGATCAGTGGCGCGGTGTATCTGGCCATGCCAGACACCGAAGATCCTAAAGAAGGCGCGTTTGAATATGGCACCCACGGTGACCAATACCCGCAATTGCATACTGATTTCCCTACCCGCCACATCAAACCGGCGGTGGGCGATATTGTGCTGTTTCCCTCCTCGCTGTTTCACAGAACGATTCCGTTCCAAGCCGATGCCGAGCGTATCTGTGTCGCCTTTGACCTAAAGCCTGCCGCCGAACTGGACACCGCCCGCAGTCAATACTAATGCCCCTACATCACGGCCCTGACGAGTGTTTTTTATCAAATAGATACAGAACTTAGCGGTTTTACTGGTTGCGGATCACGCCGTGCAAGGTATGATACCCGAGTAGCCACTATGGTCTTTAAGGGCCGGGGCCGCCAAGCGCTGCGGCCCTGCTGTTGATAGATTTCAGCGCACAGCCAGAGGCCACGCATTTGCTGCAAACACGCATCAGGGAGAAAACCCGCATGACTTCCGCACGCCAGATTCGCCTATTATTTGCCTTACTGGTCATGAGTCAGATATCTGCGCTGCAGGCAGGAACGGAAGATACCCGTGATAGTAAAAGTGAGTTAATTTTCAATCTGGCCCTGTTGAGCCAAAGCCCTACCAGGCAAAATCAGGACGCGTATGCTGTCTGTGCTTTTGAAGAGGACATTGCTTATTTAAAGGCTCCAACCCTGGCGGCACAAACCTTGCCCAATCAGCAGATTATTCTGCTGACGGTAAAATCACCCGGCGAGGTTAAACGCTGCAATCTGTTATATATTCAGGATTACAGTGGGCAAAAGCCGCTAGAGTTACAACAGGTGATTCAAAAAGAATCAGTATTGACCGTGGTCTACAACAGGAATAAATTTGCTGAGTATGGTCACGTTGAAATCAGCGAGCAGGACAATCGTTACCAGTTCGCGCTGCATCTAACGCCAGCCAAGCAATCAGGTATCGTGTTTGATACGCGGCTAATGAAACTGGCCACCCATATTATTAATTGATGTTTGTATGTTGAAACTGCTGCCCCACCTAAAAATTGCGCACAAGCTGCTGATCACTGAGCTGGCCATGACCTTGAGCATGCTGCTGGTATTTATTGTATTTGCCTTTGGCAGCCACTACCACAGCCTGCGTACGCATCTGATCCGTGATATCGCCGTACAGATGCATGTTGTGGCTAACTCTATCGGCCCCGCAGTGATGTTTAACGAGTTGGGCTCAGCTGCCAAAACCCTAGAGCCGCTCACCGACAATCAGAACATTCGTAACGTCATCATTCTTAATAGCCAGCAACAACCTTTGCAAACCCTGCATCCTGAGCGCCCCAGACATCAACCCGGCTGGCAATGGCTGTACCCATTTTTTGCCGATCTTGAAGTGACAACCCCTATTGTTGTGAATGACAAAACGGTAGGTGCACTGCATGCCACTATTAAACAAGAGCAAATTGTAGACGTCCTGATTGGCTTTGCTTGGTCGAATGCCATTGCGGTCTTGGCCGCGGCACTGACCGGCTGCCTGGTCATGTGGCGCCTGAACCGGAATATCGTAGACCCCATCCATACCCTGCAGAGCTTCGTCAGCAACATCACCCGCAATCATCACTATGAGCAACGCCTGACTATTTCTAGCCAAGATGAAATCGGCATGTTGGGTCATGACATCAATAACATGCTAGAAAGCATACGCCAGAGAGACGACCAGCTACAGACTGAACTGGAACATCGCAAGGTGATCGAGGAGAAGCTGCAGTTTCTCGCCCACTACGACAAAAGTACACAACTGCTCAACCGCCATGCCTTTGAGGAGGCGATTGCGCAAAAAATCACGGCGCCTGCCGATGATCGTAAACACGTTTACTTGCTATTGCTGGATCTGGATCGCTTTAAAATCGTGAACGACGCCTTTGGCCATGGCACCGGCGATAAACTGTTACAACAAGTCGCGCATCGTTTGCGGGGCAACCTGTCGCAGGAGGATGCGATTTTCAGATTGGGCGGGGATGAGTTTGCCATTTTGCTCGAAGCCCCAGGCCGACATTTGATCGAGCAGGTCTGCAAACGCATCATCCAGACTATTTCTGCGCAGTTTATTGTCGATGATCATGAGATCCACATTGGCGTCAGCATTGGCATTGCACTGTTACGCGCAGGCTTCGACTCCAAAACCGAGGTGATGAAAAACGCCGACGTTGCCTTGTATCATGCCAAAGATGCTGGTCGTAACACCTACCGTTTTTATAGCGAGACCGACGAAGCCAACACCTCTGAATTACGTACACTGCGCGAAGAACTGCACTTTGCCCAGCAAAACCAAGAGCTGGAGGTTTACTATCAACCGATTATCCATACCCAGCAGCTCAAAACTATCGGCTTTGAAGCCTTGCTGCGTTGGCGTCACCCTACCCGCGGCCTACTGACACCGGATCAGTTTATTCATCTGGCGGAAGGCTCAGGCCTGATTATCAGCATAGGCGCTTGGGTGATACACCAATCCCTCAAGCAACTCGCCATGTGGCAAGAGATGTTTGACCGCGACCTGTTCATGAACGTGAACATCTCCTCACGCCAACTGGATGATGACAGCTTGTCAGATACCATTCGTCATGCCCTGGATTTTTATCGTATTTCACCGCGCACGCTGAACCTAGAAATCACCGAATCCATGGTGATGCGCAATATTGAGTCGGCCAAACAGATATTGTACGCACTCAAACAGTTAGGCATCGGCATCGC
>CAYTIV010000211.1:0-3354 GCA_964437895.1 uncultured Methylotenera sp. | reverse complement strand
TAGCAGCTATCTCATTTGGCAGGATGGCACGGCGCGAGTGTTGATTGATAGTGGCGGTGGCAGTGCTTTGCGTTTTGGGGAGAGTGGCGCAAACATGACAGATTTATATGTAGTGTTATTCACACATTTCCATGTAGATCACACTGCGGATTTCTCTGCGCTCATTAAATCTTCTTATTTTGAAGATCGCTCAAAACCACTGCCAGTGTATGGTCCAACTGGCAATACATTATTTCCAAGTACGATTGAATTTATACAAGATTTATTTGGTACAAAAGGCGCTTACCGTTATCTAAATGATTTCCTAACAACAAGCCAATCTAGTTATGTCATTCAAGCACATAACGTTGAGTTTAAAAACCAAAGAATTAAAGAAATTTTTAACCAATCTGGCGTAATAGCAACTGCAACAGATGTCCTGCATGGCAGTGTTCCCGCATTAGCATGGCGAGTTGATATTGGTGGTAAAAGCATCGTCTTTAGTGGTGATACTAATGGCGATAATGGTAACCTACAACTATTAGCAAAAGATGCTGATATATTAGTTGCACATAACGCTGTGCCTGAAGGGGCTAGTGGTGTAGAACGAAATTTACATATGCCACCCTCTGTCATCGGGAAAGTAGCTGCTGATGCCAAAGTCAGACAATTAGTACTTTCTCACAGAATGCTACGTACACTAGGCAAAGAACCGCAAACGCTAGAGGTTATCTCCCACTCATTCAATGGTAAGACTATGTTTGCGAATGACCTTGATTGCTTTACTCCTTAAATTATTAGAGTTAAGCAACAACCAGATAAATCGTCAGTAATACCCCAATAGTTGCAATTGAAAAAGTCAAAAACCAATCTAGTCGAACGATAGCTTGTTTTGGCAAATCTTCAGCTGGCAAACAGAGTACATACGCCTGATGATTATATTGTGCTCCCATTACAATAAGTGTTCCCACCAATATTAATATGATGCCAAGATAATGTGATATATCCTGATGAGTCTGATGATGATTAACTGTAGAGGAGGTTAACACTAATAATAACAAGCCAAACTTATCAATCACCAACCCAGCGCCATCACGGCTAAACTAGATCTCACCCACGCTAAGAGCGTACGCTCAGCTGCAAAAAATATGCGCGGATCAGATACTAATGGTTTAGCTTTAATGATGTGCGTTGCTGTGTCCTCACACATATATAAACTCCCTTTTTGTAAATTTAGATATTATTGGCTTAGCACAAATTGAGCTAATACTTTTAACTCTGCATCCGTCAATGCTGGAAACGGCGGCATCGGCACTGCACTCCATTTATTTGCGCCACCTGCTTTGATGTTTGCCATTACAGTTTCTAAGCCTTTAGGATTTTTACGATAGCGTTCTGCTACATCATGATAAGCAGGGCCAACAATTTTTTGCGTTATGGCGTGGCAACTTAAACAAGCATTATTAGCTAGTAAAGTTTTAACATCGATGACACTGGATACAGGTGTATTAGTTGCCAGTGGTGTAGTAAAAGCTGCAAGTTTTTCGCTACCATAGGTGGTTGCCAGATATTCACCAATGATTTTAATATCATCATCGTTAATCGGTGCACCATAGGCATGTTGCATCTTAGTGACTTCATTGGTCCATTGCTTCAGGTTCATACCCGACGGTTGCTGATTAATATAATCTGCTGAATGACATATGCTGCACTTTTGCTGAGCAATCATATAACCTGGGTGAGTTGATTCTTTAAACTTAGCTGTTTCTTCTGGTAGTTGTATGCTCTTAGGAGCTGCTGTCGCGACAATTGACGAGCATAAGAAAGCTGTAAATACAAATTGGGCGGATATTTTATTTAGCATGATATTTCCTAGATACAACGATAATTAAACAATGGTAATCTGAGTAATCTCAACGACATTACGCATATAGCCACTTGGATTCCAACTGGCAGTCATTGGTTGTGTCTCGCCATCATTAGCTGTAGCACGCACCATTAACTGGACGCTGCCTTTTTTAGTTGGTTTATAGCTAAATTGCCATTCACGGAATGAGTACTTACCTAGATCTTTACCTAAATTGGCAAGTTGCCAATTAATACCTCCATCGTCTGAGACTTCTACTTGTTTAATACCACTGCCACCATCAAAAGCAATGCCTTTGAGAACTGTAGATTGGCCTATTTTGACTTGTTGGTCATTGTGGGGATTAGTGATAAAAGAGCGTACTTTGAGCTTGGTGATAGGTTTAGTTTTTGAGGGCACCGTACCAGCTGGCACACAGAGGCAGTCATTATCTGGCAGACGATATGCGGTATTCATAAAAAAACTATCATGGCCTTCAAAGGCGGTATTTAGCACTTTGATTTCGCTCAGATGTTTTACCCAATAGGTACCAAAATAGCCAGGAACAATCAGCTTAATTGGATAGCCATTCAAAAATGGCAGTTCTTCTCCATTCATTCCCCAAGCCAGCAACGGTTCGCCATCCATGGCGTGGTCGATCGCTAGGGTTTTGATAAAATCTGGGGTACTTGTTAACACAGGCGCATCTAGGCCGTTAAATGAGACTAAAGTAGCACCAGCCTTTACACCGGCTAACTCTAATACCTTTTTCACCGGAACCCCTAGCCAACGGGCATTGCCCATAGACCCATTACCAAGCTGTGCACCAAACACTCTGGGGCTAGAGAACCCGCGGCTATTACCTGAGCATTGATTGACTGCGACTATTTCCACGGAATCCATCGTCTTCAGCTCTTTGAGCGATAGTGATAAGGGTTGATCCACATGTCCTGATATATTCAATTGATAGGTATCTGGATCGATAGAAGTTGGCATATTCGCTAAGTGATAGCGCACAAAAAACGCATCATTCGGTGTCAGCACTCCTTCATTAAACACTTCGAACGGTGTTTCCAAATGAGGTGGTCGTGTGGTGATGCGCATCAGTTTACGCTTTTGTGGATAGGCAATTAACTCTCGCTCACCATTACTGAATGGCATAGTTTCTGAGACAGCTGCCCAAGTTTTACTCGATAGTGTCATCACTCCTATTAAACTTGCCCCGGCCCCAAGCAGAAACTGACGACGCCTTCTGATCATTTCTTCTTTATCTGGATTCATTTTTAATTTCCTTTTAATGAGTATTCATATTCCTTCTATCAAAATATCTATTTCATCTTGGTGCCAGATGGGCTTGCCATATGATTATTTAAGGTATTGCTAGGGTCATTTACCACTTGATTGTACGGCAACTCTGCACTAACAGTCTTAGGCTTTGCATTGATTAATGGCACTGCTCTCACGCTACTGAAACTATCGCACTCAGATTCCATGACTCCCATGTTATTGCATTCGCCACGGATAAACTG
>CAYTIV010000210.1:0-3376 GCA_964437895.1 uncultured Methylotenera sp. | reverse complement strand
CATTGGTTGAAGAAGCAGCTGCAGCGGCTGAATCTCTGGTCGATCAGGCCAATGAACTGGCAGGTGTCATCAGTCAATTCAAGCTGGAAGGCCGAGTCAATACAGGCAGTGCAGGCGGCTTTAAACCAGCAGCCAGCAGTGCTTACAGTGCGCCATCCTCCAGCGCGCGTGCTGCGCCACCACGGCCGGCGCCAGTACAGAGTAGACCCGCTGCACCTGCGCCCAGTCGACCTGCCCTTAAAACAGGCACTGACGATGGTGATTGGGAAGAGTTTTAAACCCTGATGATGGACCCAGAAAACCGGCTGCTGACACAGCCGGTTTTTTTGTGCGCGATCGTAGCCGGATACTGAAAAGAGTAGCCTGTGTACCGACGCCGTATTACGGCTGACATCCAGATTTCTTTAGGGGGGCCAATTACAGCAAAAGAGTGGAAATTCCCCTTTTTACATGCAATTCAAAAAAGGCTTGTCTGCTTAATAATCGCAGTCATAGGCCGATAAAAAGACAATATGTCCGATATCGGATGTGAGATAAGAATAAGGAGTAGGTTGCATGTTGTCTGCGCAGTGGCATTCATTAACGGGGAAATTCTCCAATATGAAATTGTCAACCCAGCTGGGGCTGATGCTAAGCACTTTGAGCTTGGGCATCCTAGCGACCAGTTATCTGGATAATCTAGGTGATCAAGAACTTGCTATTAATGGTCAACATTACCAGCAGATTATTGATCACAAAGATTTGATTGCGGATATCTTGCCGCCGCCGGAGTACCTGATTGAATCTTGGCTCACCGTGCTGGAGATGACTACATTGAACAGCCCATCGGTTGAAAACCAGATTGAGAAGGGTGCCGCACTCGAAGCGGCGTTCAATGAACGTCATACCTACTGGCAGAAGCAGTTGCCAGAATCCACTATGAAGCAAAGTGTCGTCGGCCCTTTATTTGAGACCGGTCAGGCATTTTTCCATATCCGTGATTCCGTTTTTATTCCCGCATTGCGCAGTGGCGACAAAAAAGCGATTGATGCAGCATTGACGCAATTACAGGCCTCTTACGAGGCGCATCGCAAAGCTGTAGACAGTGTGGTTATTATGGCTAATGAAGGTGCCAAAAAGGTTGAGAGCCAGACGCCTGCATTGATTGCTCATAGTGACCGAGTCAACTATGTGTTGAATATCGGATTGATTGGTTTTGCCATTGCGGTGAGTTGCCTGTTAGTGGCTGGCATTCGCCGCAGCCTGGGCGGTGAGGCTTATGAAGCACTGGCCGCGGCAAAGTCAATTGCACAAGGTGACTTTAGTAACTCTACGGCCACGACAGGGAATAGTGAAATCAACGTGATTCATGCCTTGAACTTGGCGAAAACCACGTTGAAAACATTGGATCAACAGATGGCGCACGTGGAAGCCGAGCATGCCAAGGGGCATATGGCGGCGAGCATCGATGTTAAATTGTTTGAGGGTGAGTACCGCAATATGGCCACCGATATCAATCGCATGTTGGCCATGCATGCCAAGATTCATCACCAGACCAGTGCAGCGATGCAATCCTTAGGGCGTGGCAACTTTAATGTTGAGTTGGCTCAGCAACCCGGTGAACTGGCCATTCTGAACCAGAGTTTTGATAGCCTGAAAAACAATGTACAAAGTCTGATTTCGGCCTTGCGTGATACCTCGCTGGCCCATCATGAGGGGAATATTGATTATCGCCTCGATAGCAGTCAGTTTGATGGCGACTTTGCGATTGTGGCAGACGTGGTCAATCAGATGCTGTCTGAGCAGGTGCGTGAGATGGAATTGGTGCTGGAACTGATTAAGAAGATTGGTGATGGTGACTTTTCAACCAAGGCAGACCGCGAATATCCCGGCAAAAAGGCGGTGATCAATCGTCAAATTGAGCGCGTCACAGGCAAGCTGCAAGGCTTGGTTGACTCAGTCAACTGGGTGACTAACGAGCATGCCAAAGGTGAGGTAGATACACATTTACACGCCCACCTGTTTAAGGGGGGCTTCCAAGAGCTGGCCACTTGCGTGAACACCATTGTGGGCAATCAGGTGGCTGCAACCCAAAAGGTGATGTCTACGATTGTGGCCTTTGGCGAGGGGGATTTCAACGCCCACTTGGAGCGCTTCCCTGGTAAACAAATCGCCATCAATGAGACCATTGAAAAAGTTAGAAGTAACCTGAAAGCGCTGATTAATGACGCTGAAATGCTGGCTGAAGCTGCCCGTGAAGGTCGTGTGACCGTTCGAGCTGATGCAGACAAACATCCAGGTGACTACCGCAAGATTGTAGAAGGTATGAACCATACGCTGGACATGATTGTAGAGCCTGTGCTGACAGTGAAAAAAGCCGCCGAGTCTATCAATATTGCTGCTAAAGAGATTGCACAGGGCAACGCTGATTTGAGTCGTCGTACTGAAGATCAAGCCGCTAACCTAGAGAAAACAGCCTCCAGCATGGATGAACTGTCTTCTACCGTGAAGCAGAACGCCGAAAACGCCAAACAGGCCAATCAGTTAGCCGCGCAGGCGTCAGAAGTGGCCAGCAAAGGCGGTGAAGTGGTGGGGGCCGTGGTTAACACCATGAGTGAAATTAACGATAGTGCGAAAAAGATTGAGGACATTATTTCGGTCATTGATGGCATTGCCTTCCAGACCAATATTTTGGCCTTGAACGCGGCGGTAGAAGCGGCGCGTGCCGGTGAGCAGGGCAGAGGCTTTGCCGTGGTGGCTGCCGAAGTCGGTAGCTTGGCCCAGCGCTCTTCAGTGGCCGCACGCCAGATTAAAGAATTGATTACCGAGTCTGTGAATAAAACCGCAGAAGGCAGCCGTCAGGTTGAAGAAGCCGGTAACACCATGCATGAGATTGTAGATTCAGTTAAACGCGTGAGTGTGATTATTGGCGAGATTGCCTCGGCCTCTAATGAGCAAAGCGCAGGCATTGCGTTGGTGAATGACGCTGTTATCCGCATGGATGACGTGACACAGCAAAACACCGCGTTGGTTGAAGAGGCGGCCGCGGCGGCAGAATCACTGATGGATCATGCAAATGATCTGGCAACGGCAGTAGGTGTATTTATTGTGGATGGACATGGAACGTCCAGCCATCAGTATGGAAATGCGAGCCTTGGGAGTTATCGCCAGGTGAGCAACGGTTAGGGCTGGGTAGCTATCGCCCTTTAATAAAGTAGTACTTTTATATCAGGAGTTAAAAAATGGCAGTGATTGATCGAGTATTGATTGGTGAAGGTTTGGTGATTGAAGACCGTCCAGACGGTTCTGGCCTGGATCTTAAAAATGTGGCACATATCGACCTGATTATGGGTCCACGCGGTAGCGCTGCAGAAGACGCATTTTGTCGTACGCTCAC